>DATBYN010000272.1:0-2430 GCA_036513695.1 Bradyrhizobium sp.
TGGTTCCTTGCCCATCATGCCATGGCGCTGTCTGAGGATGGACAGCTCGAGGCGGCGCGCCCGAAAATCGAGCGCTCCGTGGCCGTAAACCCAAACAACGCGCATGGTGCGCACGGGTTCGCGCATGTTTGTTACGAGAGCGGCGAGGCGGACGCGGCCCGCGCCTATCTGTCGTCCTGGCTCGCCACCTACCCGCGCGACGGGTTTTTCCATGGCCATCTTAGCTGGCATCTGTCGCTCTGCGAAATTCAGGCCGGCAATTGGCCCGAAGCTTTGTCGCTTTATCACGACGCCATCGCGCTCCACCGACACAGCGGCGGGCCGCAACAGAGAGTGTCGGATGGGGCGGCGTTTTTGTGGCGTTCCGAACTCGCCGGCCATCCGCGCGACGCCCCCGCTTGGCGCGCAATATACGATTACGCGATCAGCGCGTTGCCGTCGCCTGGGAGCGGGCTCGCGGACCTGCACGTCATCCTGGCGCAGGCCGTCATGGGCGACGACGCCGGGCTCGATTCTCGCAGTCGCCGGATGGAAGATATGGCGCGGGAGGGACGCTACCCTTCAGGCTCTTACTTGCCGACGCTATCACGCGGCTTCGCGGCGTTCGAGCGCGGGGATTTTTTCGCGGCGATCGAGGTGCTCGCCCCGCTCGCTGCCGAAAACGAGCGCATCGGCGGCAGCCGCGCGCAGCACGACCTGATCGAGTTCACGTTGTTGAAGGCCTACCTTGAGGCCGACCGAGCCGAAGAGGCGCAGCGCCTGCTCAGCGCTCGGCGACCGGGTGCTTCCGGCGTTCCTGTCGCGGGGCTCGCCTCGGCGCAGTGAGAGCACGCTTACTCCGCCGTCGCCGAATGCGTCTCGTTCGACTGCATTAGGAAGGAGATCCCGGTCAGGTTGGATATCGATTGGGCGCATTACCTCGAAGGATTCGGTCGCGCTGACTTGGAATAGGCCAGCCCTTCAGAACAAATAATCGCTGTGATAGCGATAGCCCGAGGTGCAGATAAAATCGCGACTTTAGAGAACTTGGGATCGGCTTTGTCCCCGTAATCCCTCAAGGGAATGGCTGTGATTTTAACGAGAACACGACATCGACCGCAAGGTTGTCCACAACATCGTTTCCCGCTTCGCGCCAGACACTCGGAAGGGAAACCAGATCATGGTAATTTGCGCGCCGAATTTCAGCTGGATTTGCTGTTGCAGGTGGCGGGCGGGCGGTACGCGCCAACTGGGTGGCTGGGTGGCAGCAGCCGCGACCGGCCGAACAGCTTCTCGCGCAAGGTGCCGGGCAGGTAGTCGCGCTTGTAGGCGCCGCGCTCCTGCAAGATCGGCACGACCAAATCCACGAAGTCCTCAAGGCTCTCGGGCGTCACGATGCGGCTCAGATTGAAGCCGTCGATGTCGGTTTCGTCGACCCAGGCGATCAGATCGTCGGCCACCTCCTCGGCCGAACCGACGATCGCCGGGTTGCGGCTGCCCAACCCCATCCGGCCAACTATTCGTCGCAACGTCTACGGCTCTGCGCTCATTGTCGTCAGGGTCTCGACCGCCGAGTTGATTGCGTCATTCTTCACGTAACGGATCGGCTCGTCCTGCTCGTAGCGTGAGAAGTCGAGACCGGTAGAGCTTGAGAAATGCGCCAGCGCGCCCTCGACGCTGGCGTGTTTGTGATATTCCCGATACTTCTCCTCGGCCTCGCGTCGCGTGCGGCCGACGACGGCAGCGCGGTTGTAGAAAATCAGGATGTCGCGCGGGTCGCGCCCGTGTGCCGCAGCGCGCCCACGGATGTCGGCGACGATTTCGCGGGTGATGCGCTTGTCCGCCCCGAAGACGAAGACGCATTCGGCATGAGTCGCGGCGAACTCGCGGCCGCGGGTCGAAGAGCCGGCCTGATACAGCACCGGCGTCCGCTGCGGCGACGGCTCGGCCAGGTGAATTGCATCCACCTGGTAGTGTCGGCCCTGATGCCGCACGCGATGGATTTTGGCCGGATCGGCGAAAATGCGGTTGGACTTGTCGCGCAGCACGGCACCGTCCTCCCAGCTCGCCTCCCACAACTGGTAGACGACCGACATGTATTCGTCGGCTGCATCATACCGACCGTCATGGTCGGGCTGGGCGGCCAGCCCCATGCCGCGCGCTGCGCTGTCGAGATAGCCGGTCACGATGTTCCAGCCGACCCTGCCGCGGGTCAGGTGGTCAAGCGTCGACATGCGGCGGGCGAACAGATAGGGCGGTTCGTAGGTCAGATTGGCGGTTACACCGAAGCCGATGTGTTCGGTAACCGCCGCCATGACAGGCACGACCATCATCGGGTCGTTGACCGGGATCTGCACGGCGTCAACGATCGACGGCGCCGGGCCGCCCCGGTAGACGTCGTAGACACCGACGATGTCGGCCAGGAAGATACCGTCGAACTTGCCGCGTTCC
>DATBYN010000273.1:0-2273 GCA_036513695.1 Bradyrhizobium sp.
CGGCCAGCCGTCCTATCAGTTCGTCCATAATGCCCCGCCCTCAACCGGTTACACGCCGGCTCCTTACTTATCAAAATTGATCTTGATCTTCTGCGATCCGAATTACAAGCGATCAGCGCATCCGATCTTCGATCGCGTCGCGAGTGTTGCAGCAATGCAAGAGTGGCTGCGAATTTTTCCAAAAAATTGTCGCGACAGGGGACATTGGTTCCGGCTTTTGACGCCATCAAGCATGGCGCCGGTCGATCTTCTGTCGTCGAAGCCGGGATTCTGATCGCTTTGGCAGGGCGTTGACCGGTTTCAATCGGCTTGCAAGATGCAGTATGATGCCGCTGTGGGCGGCCGACACCCCCGACGCGCGAAGAGGCGATGAGATGTCTACCCCCGATACCAAGATGGCCGATACCGATGAAAAGATTTTTATCGGGAAGGGTGAGCGGCCGGCCTGGCTGACGCTCGCGCTTGCCAATCGCCACGGCCTCGTCACCGGCGCGACCGGAACCGGTAAGACGGTCTCGCTGCAAGTGATGGCCGAGGGCTTTGCGCGCGCGGGTGTTCCGGTATTCGCAGCCGACATCAAGGGCGACCTGTCCGGCATCTCCGAAGTCGGCGAGCCGAAGGATTTTATCGTCAAACGGGCCGCTGAGATGGGTCTGACCTTCCAGGGCGACCAGTTTTCGACGATCTTTTGGGATGTGTTTGGCGAACAGGGTCATCCGGTGCGGGCAACGGTCACCGAGATGGGACCCTTGCTGCTGTCGCGGATGCTCGATCTCAACGATGTCCAGGAAGGTGTATTGAACGTCGCGTTCCGCGTGGCCGACGAGAACGGTCTTGCGCTGATCGACATGAAGGATCTCCGCGCGCTCCTGGATGCGATCGTCCCGGACCCCGGCAAGAAGGGCGACGATGATCCGCTGGCCCCGATCCGCAAGGCCGCGCAAGGTTTTGGAAACGTGACCAAGGCTACCGTCGGGACCATTCAACGCCAGCTCCTGGTATTGGAGAACCAGGGCGGGACAAAATTTTTCGGCGAGCCGGCGCTGACGCTGAAGGATTTCATGCGCACTGACCGCGATGGAAGGGGCATGGTCAACATCCTGGTCGCCGACAAATTGATGCAGAGCCCGCGGCTGTACGCGACCTTCCTGTTGTGGATGCTGTCCGAGCTGTTCGAAGAGCTGCCGGAGGCCGGCGATCCGCCGAAGCCAAAACTCGTGTTCTTCTTCGATGAGGCGCATCTGTTGTTCAACGATGCGCCGAAAGCGCTGATGGACAAGATCGAGCAAGTGGTGCGGCTGATCCGTTCCAAGGGTGTCGGCGTCTATTTCGTGACCCAAAACCCGATCGACGTCCCGGACAAGGTGCTCGGCCAGTTGGGCAACCGCGTGCAGCATGCGCTCCGCGCCTTCACCCCGCGCGACCAGAAGGCGGTGGCGGCGGCCGCGCAGACGTTCCGGCCGAATCCAAAACTCGACACCGCCCAGGTCATCATGGAATTGGGCAAGGGCGAAGCGCTGGTGTCGTTCCTGGAAGGCAACGGCATCCCGGCGATGGTCGAGCGCGTCATGATCCGGCCGCCGTCGGCGCGGATCGGGCCGATCACGCCAGAGGAACGCAAGACGATCATGGACGCTAGCCCGGTGAAGGGCAAATACGACACCGCGATCGATGCTGAATCTGCCTATGAGATCCTGCAGAAGCGCGTCGCCGGAACCGCTGTGGGCGCTGCAGCCGGCGGTGGCGGAATTCTCGGAGAGATCGGCGCGATCGTCGGGACGATCTTCGGCACCAACGTGCCGCGCGGCAGATTGTCGACCCCTCAGATCATCGCGCGAAGCGTCACGCGCTCGGTCACCGACAAGGTGGTCGGCGGCGTCGTTGCCGATCTCGGCAAGTCGGTCGGCGGCTCGGTGGGCGGTTCGGTCGGCCGCGCGCTGGTGCGCGGTGCGCTCGGCGGCTTGCTGCGGCGATAAGGCCGGCTTGTTCACTGCGAAGTGGTCTCCCTCTGAATTTTTCCTGGAAAGGTGCGTGTGCTGAAATATCCGTCGTTGCGAGCGCCGCTCGATATTCTCTTTCTGGTCTGCTGCATCGCGCTGACGGCTGACGTTCTCGTTCCCGAACTCTGGGGTAATGGAAAGACAAAAGACTATCCGCTGTGGTTTTGGGCCGGGCAGCAGGTGCTGCAGGGCAGGGATCTCTACCCCAGCGATCCCAAGGCCTATTTCGAATTCATCTATCCGCCGCTGCCGGCGGTCTTGCTCGCGGTCCCC
>DATBYN010000274.1:0-5397 GCA_036513695.1 Bradyrhizobium sp.
GAAGAAGCGAAGGCTGCGGGAGCCGACGTCGTCGGGGCCGAGGATTTGGTGGAAAAAGTCCAGGGCGGCACCATCGATTTCGACCGCTGCATCGCGACCCCCGACATGATGCCGCTGGTCGGCCGGTTGGGTAAGGTGCTCGGACCGCGCGGCATGATGCCGAACCCGAAGATCGGCACGGTGACCATGGACGTCACCAACGCCGTCAAGGGCGCCAAGGGCGGTTCGGTCGAATTCCGCGTCGAGAAAGCGGGAATCGTGCAGGCCGGCGTCGGCAAGGCGTCGTTCTCGGACGAAAAGCTGGTGCAGAACGTCAAGGCGCTCGCGGACGCGGTCGCCAAGGCAAAACCCGCCGGCGCCAAGGGCACCTACATCCAGCGCGTCGCGGTTTCCTCCACCATGGGACCGGGCGTCAAGGTTGAGCCGGGCAGCCTGCTCGGCTGAGGTCGTCGGCACGAAAAATGCGTAGAGGGGCGGGACGGGGAAACCTGTTCCGCCTTTTGTTTTGACATTAGGAAATAAGCCGATGCCCAACAAAGTCCTGATCTTTTCGCGTTTCCCCAAGGCGATGATGGTGCGCATCGGCGAGCGGTTCGAGTTGATGGATGCCGCCGGCAAAGCGCCGACGGATGCGTTCACGGCCGAGCAACTCTCAGGCATTCGCGCCATGATCACGGCTGGCGGCACGCCGCTCGGCGGGGCGATGATGGACATGATGCCGAAACTCGGCGCCATCGTCTGTTACGGCACCGGCTATGACGGCGTCGACCTGGCGGCAGCCGCAAAGCGCAAGATCGCTGTCGGCCACAGTCCGGGCGCGAACGCTGCATCTGTCGCCGACATCGCGGTGACGCTCATGCTGGCGGTGACGCGGCGCTTGTTGCCGGCGGACAATTATGTCCGGAGCGGAAGCTGGTCGGAGGCAAAACCATCACCGCTGATGCGGCCTCAAGCGGGCAATCCCGGCCGCAAGGTTGGTATCTACGGGATGGGCGAGATCGGCCGCAAGATCGCCGCCCGCGTCGCGGCATTCGAGTGTGAGGTGGCCTATTTCAGCCGCAGCCAACACGACGTGCCCTATCAATATCTACCGAGCCTGGAAGCGCTGGCGGAATGGTGCAGCGTGCTGATGATCGCGGTTCGCGCCGGCGCCGATACAAATCACGCCGTTGATGCAAAAATCCTGCAAAAACTCGGCAAGGACGGCTATGTCGTCAACATCGCGCGCGGCTCGGTGATCGACCAAAGGGTGCTGATCGCAGCGCTGGCGGACGAGACGATCGCCGGCGCCGGTCTCGACGTCTACGAGAAGGAACCGCATGCGCCGGATGCGCTGACGGCGTTTCCGAATGTGGTGCTTACCCCGCATGTCGGTGGCCACACGCTCGATTCGCATATTGCGATGCAGAACTGCGTGATCGCCAATCTCGAGTCGTATTTTGCCGGCAAGCCGCTCGCCTATCCCGTGGGTTGATTAATCCGATCCGGCACGTGTCGCAATTTGTTGGGATTGCGCACGATGTAGATGGCGGCGATCCGCTCGCCGTCGATCGCCATGCTCACGCTGTGATCGACTTTGCCGTCGATATAGATCAGGGCGCCCAAAATTCCGTTGATGACAGTGGGTTCGATGCGCACATTGCGATCGGTGTTTTTCGCCGCGAGCGAGACGAAGAAGCGCGCGATTTTGTCAGCGCCCTTGATCGGATTGAGCGCTGCCGTCTTGCGGCCGCCGCCATCCGTCAGCGCGATTGCGTCTTCGCGCAACATTCCGGCGAGACGCGACACGTCGCCGCTGACAACAGCTTCGCCGAAAGCGCTCAAAAGACGCGCATGATTATCCGGCGGTGCCGGCGGCGCCGGGCGTGCCTCCCGTACGGCGCGCCTAGCGCGCGTTGCCAGTTGCCGGCAGGCCACCTCGGTCCGGTCAATCATCTGAGCGACTTCAGCGAACTGGATGTCGAATACGTCGTGAAGCAGAAACGCGGCGCGCTCCAGCGGCGATAGCCGGTCCAGCGCCAGCAGCAGCGCGAAGGAGAGGTCGTCGGCGAATTCCGTGGCTGCGTCCGGTGAGAGACCTTCCGCATCGACCACCGGCTCGGGAAGCCAGGGGCCGACATAGATTTCCCGCTGCGCTTTTGCGCTTCTGAGCCGGTCGAGACAAAGCCGGGTGACCACGGTAACGAGGAAGGCTTCCGGATTCTGTACCTCCCGCGCGCCGGCGAAGCGCAGATAAGCGTCCTGCACGACATCTTCCGCATCGCTGCGGCTGCCGAGCATGCGATAGGCAAGCCCGAGCAATCGGCCGCGATAGGGCGCCATCGGATCGCCTTCATGCGGCTTGTTTGACGACATCGACATTGTGTCCGTCCACGATCACGCGCCGGCACTCCTTGGCGTAACCAAGTCCCGCTTTCACCATAGGAAACATCCGGCCCATTTGCAGCGCCAGCGTCAGATCGATCACGGCCTTGTCGCCCCACTCCGCGCGAATGGCGTCGCGGTATTCGTCGTCATCCGCGGAGCGGCGTATCACCGCGTCGGCAAAACGGAATCCGAGGACGGTGTCGCTGTTCATGGCGCGCGGATCGCGGCGCAACACCGCCTCGATCTGATCCTTCGGCATGCCGGCCTCCAGCGCCATATCGACGCATAATTGCGTGCAGGGACCGCAATCCTCTGCCAGCGCGCCGACCAGTTTGGCGGCGAAGCAGGCGTCGACCGGGGCCGCCTCGCGATGACCGGCCGCCTTGAAGAGGCGTGCGAACTTGAAAAATGCCGATGGCGAGGTGTTGAGCATCTCTTCGAGATAGCTCGTGTCGTAACCATAGCGCTTGCTCGTTGCACGCAACATGCGATGTGCGATCCAACTACGCATTGATGTTCTCCTTGTTGGGAAGGCGGAATAGAAGGCGAGGCCCGACGGAACCACGACGGCGGCAAGCTCGAAGGCGGCGTGATGATCGTGCCCAGCCAGGATATCGGCGAGATGGATCATGGCGTGGGCGACGAGGAACCCCGCGCCCGCGACCGCCGCCGGCCAATAGGCCGGCCGCCACGCCCGCACCGCGAGCGCGATTCCGGCGATCAGGAACGCCGCGCCGATGTCCTGCACGAAGTGTGGATTATAGGGGCCGGTCTCGGGCACCCCTGGCACGCTGGCGTACCAGGATGAGCCGGCGAACAGCATCATCGCCCCGTTGAGGATGGTGAAGAATGCTAATATGGCCGCCATCGAACGCTGCATCGGAACCTCCTGCAGCCGTAGACGAACGGCCGCCGGTCCGCGTGACAGGTCGGCCCAAATAATTTTCGGCCTTTTCGGGTTCCCGACTTGCCGGAAAATAGCGCTTGGCAAGCCGCGAAAGACCGGCTAAACGATCCCTTCCGGACGTGCTGGCCGTTGCTGGCACGTCTGTGCTCGCATTCCGAAAACCCGATACGATAGGAGATCATTCCTTTTGAGGACATCCGTATGGATTGCTCGAAAGGAAGACAAACTCAATTCGTTTTGGAGGAATCGGGCAGGGGTCGTTCGGCTAGTCCGAGGGGCCTCGATCCTGTCCAAGACTGCAGGCGCCCGCGGCGAAACCTAGTTTCTCCAACGGCTTAATCGCATGGCCTGCATAGACGGGTGAAGACCGGATTTCGCTTTACGCCGCGCGTGCCGCGACGGGCAGCGGATATGGTTCGAACCTCGACACCCCGTGGTCTCCTGGGCCCGGGCGGGCAGGCTTTTCAATGTCGTCGTGCCCGGCGTGTCCTGAGACGGATGTCTTGAGGTCAGGTTTTGGGCGGGACGATGGGTGCAACCCGGCGGTCCTGCCTTGAGGCAAAGGCCGCCAACCGGAGAGAGCTTGCTGTGGAAAAAGCGGCAAAGAAACATGCGGTCGAGGAGCTGAACGGTCTGTTCAAGACCACCAGCGTCGCGATCGTGGCTCATTATTCCGGCCTCACCGTGGCCCAGATGCAGAAGCTGCGCATGCAGATGAAGCAGGCCGGCGCCTCGGTGAAGGTCTCGAAGAACCGCCTCGCCAAGATTGCTCTTGAAGGCACCGACGTCGTTGCCATCGGTCCCCTGCTGAAGGGACCGACCGTGATCGCGACTTCAAACGATCCGGTAGCGGCGCCGAAAGTTGCCATCGAATTCGCCAAGACGAACGAGCAGTTCGTCATTCTCGGCGGATCGATGGGCAAAACCGTCCTGAATGTCGATGGCGTGAAGGCGCTGGCCTCGCTGCCGTCGCTCGATGAGTTGCGTGGCAAGATCGTCGGCCTCCTGGTGGCGCCGGCAACCAAGATCGCTCAGCTCTCGACCGCGCCCGCCGCCAAGCTCGCGCGCGTTATTCAGGCCTATGCCTCAAAGAGCGAAGCGGCGTGAGGCCCTTCGCAAAACGTAAAACCTGGTTCGAACCGATACGCTTAAGGAAACAGATCAATGGCTGATTTACAGAAGATTGTTGACGACCTCTCGAGCCTCACCGTGCTCGAAGCCGCCGAGCTCGCAAAGCTCCTTGAAGAAAAGTGGGGCGTGTCGGCTGCGGCCGCGGTCGCAGTTGCCGGTCCGGCCGCTGCCGCCGCTGCTCCCGCCGAAGAAAAGACCGAGTTCACGGTCGTCCTCGCCGCCGCCGGCGAGAAGAAGATCGAAGTCATCAAGGAAGTCCGCGCCATCACCGGCCTCGGCCTCAAGGAAGCCAAGGACCTCGTCGAGGGCGCGCCGAAGCCGGTCAAGGAAGGCGTCAACAAGGACGAAGCCGAGAAGGTCAAGGCCCAGCTCGAAAAGGCTGGCGCCAAGGTTGAGCTGAAGTAACGCAAGCTTGCTTGAGCGAAGTCCGGGTCTTGTCAGATTTGGCGAGCGAAAGCGAGACCCGGGATCGTCCACCCAGAGACGTAGATGGCCGGGTCACGCCGGCCATGACGAAAATGGGGGGCGTACACAAAAATGTGTGGGGATTCGAAGGGTTGCCCCTCGAATCTCCATGATTGTCGTCCCATATGGGTGCGGCAGCACGAAAGCACGGTTAGGCGGCGGGAACGGCAGCGTTTCTACGCAAGCCGTTGGGAGATAAGCAATTTCGGGCTTTTTCAGTCCGTGAATCAATGGTTGTGACGGGCGGGTGCGGTTATGCGCCCCGCGCGTCGTTTTGCGTTCTGAAGGTCCGGTGCCCAGATTCAGGATTTAAATCCTGACATTTGGATTTTGGGGCTAGGAACGAATCGAAATTCAACCCGGGGGCGATGCCAAATCGCGCCTCGGAAGGTGCGCCCATGAGGGGCGACGAAATGAGAGGCCACGATGGCGCAGCAGACATTCACCGGTCGCAAACGCGTTCGCAAGTTCTTCGGACACATCAAGGAAGTCGCAGAGATGCCGAACCTGATCGAGGTTCAGAAGGC
>DATBYN010000275.1:0-4509 GCA_036513695.1 Bradyrhizobium sp.
GATGGCGCGCGAGAAGGCGCTGTTTCCCGGCCATCCCGTCGCGGCAGTCGCCGCCACGTCGGAGGCAATCGCGGCAAAGGCCTGCGAACTGATCGAGGTCGACTACGAAGTGCTGCCGTGGTCGATCGAGATCGACGATGCGCTAAAACCGGACGCGCCGATCCTGCACGAGTTCAACAAGTTCGAGGGCAAACCGTCGAACATCGCCGGCAAGCTCGAGGTCAAGAAGGGCGACATCGCGCAAGGATTCAAGGACGCCGAGATCGTCATCGAGCGCACCTTTACGACCCGCCCGGTGCATCAGGGTTATATCGAGCCGCACGCCTGCCTGATCAGCGTCGCGCCCGATAACAAGACCACGATCTGGAGCTCGAGCCAGGGCCAGTTCATGGTGCGCGCCATGACCTCGTATCTGACCGGCATCCCGCAGAGCGACATCCGCGCCATTCCGGCCGAAATCGGCGGCGGATTCGGCGGCAAGACCATCGTCTATCTCGAGCCGCTCGCGACCCTGCTTGCGAAGAAATCCGGCCGTCCCGTAAAAATGGTGATGACTCGCGAAGAAGTGATGCGGGCGACCGGGCCGACCTCAGGCTCGAAGAGCACGGTCAAGATCGGCGCCAAGAAGGACGGCACGATCGTCGCAGCCCAAGGCACGTTCTATCTGCAGGCCGGCGCGCTGCCGGGCTCGCCGATCCGCGGCGCGGTCGGCTGCAGCTTCTCGCCTTACGACATTCCGAACGTGCTGTCGGTCGGTTACGACGTGCTCTCCAACCGCTCCAAGGTCGCGGCCTATCGCGCGCCGGGCGCGCCGATCGGCGCCTTTGCGGTCGAGTGCGTGCTCGACGAGCTCGCTGAAGCGCTGAAGATGGATCCTCTGGAATTGCGTTTGAAAAACGCAGCAAAACAGGGGACAAAGGCCGCGCATGGCCCGGTGTTTCCGCGCATCGGCTATATCGAGACGTTGGAAGCGGCAAAAGCGCATCCGCACTACTCGGCGCCGCTCGGCAAATTGCGGGGCAGGGGAGTTGCGTCCGGCTTCTGGTTCAACGCCGGTGGTGAATCGAGCGCGCAAGTGAACATCACCGAGGACGGCAACGTCGTCGTCACCACAGGCCATCCGGATATCGGCGGCTCACGCGCCGCGATCGCCAATATCTGCGCCGAGTTGCTCGGCATCGACTACCGGCGCGTCTCGGTCCTGATCGGCGACACGGCCACAGTCGGGTTTTCGAATTTGACCGGCGGCAGCCGCGTACTGTTTGCTTCCGCGATGGTGGTGACGCAGTCGACGGACAAGATCATCGCCACCCTGCGCGAGCGCGCCGCAAAAATCTGGGAGATCGACCCCGAAGCGGTGAAATGGGAAAACGGCGCGGCGCATCCGGTGAGCCCCAACGCCGGCCAGTTCGAGCCGCTGACGCTGGCAGAGCTGGCCGCCAAAGCCCCGCAGATGGGTGGGCCGATCGGCGCCGGCGTGCAGCTCAACACCGAAGGCGCCGAGGGCGGTTTTGGTACGCATATCTGCGACGTCGAGGTCGATGTCGAACTCGGCATCGTGCGTGTCATCCGCTATACGGCGGTGCAGGACGTCGGCCGCGCCATCCATCCCGGCTATGTCGAGGGCCAGATGCAGGGCGGCGTCGCGCAGGGCATCGGCTGGGCGCTCAACGAAGAGTACATCTACAACAAAGACGGCAAGGTCGATAACCCCGGCTTCCTCGACTATCGCATGCCGGTCTGCTCGGACCTGCCGATGCTCGACACGGTGATGGTCGAAGTGCCGAACCCGAAACATCCGCAGGGTGTCAAGGGTGTCGGCGAAGTGCCGCTGGTGCCGGTGATGGCGGCCGTCGCCAACGCCGTCCACAACGCACTGGGCAAGCGTTTTTACAGCCTGCCGATGTCGCCGCCGAAGGTGTTGGAGGTGATTGAGGCCAAGGGGTAGGCCGACGTACGTGAACGATTCCGGGAAAGCTGCAAAAGTAATCGAGGCCTTGAAGGCGGCCGAACGCGAGCCGGCGCAGATGGCGTTGCCGATGCTGAATGCACTCGTCGGGATGGTTCAGGGCGACGGCGAACAGCGGCTGGAAGTCGAAGAGGCGCGATCCAGCGCATTCCTGGCAATCTGCGAAATCGGAAAAGCGCTGCATCGCGGCCAGCCCACAGATGGCCTGTGGGCGTCAGCGATCGACGCAACAGAACGGTGGATGTCGCTGGCGAGATGACGCCATCATCGGGCTGATCTCATACCCGTTCGCCGAAAAGGAACAACCATGCAAAAGGTCCTGGTCGAGAACCACGCCGACGGAACCACGCTGATCACAATCAACCGGCCGGAACGCCGCAACGCGATTTGCGCCGAGACCGCGCTGATGCTGCAAAAAGCATTTCAGGAGTTCGAGCACTCCTCGGCGCAGAAGGCCGCGGTGCTCACCGGCGCCGGCAACGAAGCGTTTTCCGGCGGCGCCGATACCGGCAATTTTCCGGAACTGTGGCGCTGCATTCCGACCGTCGGCTTTGAAACCACCAAGCCCATTATATCCGCGGTGGCGGGCTGGTGTGTCGGCGGCGCGCTGGTGCTCTCGATGATGTGCGATCTTACGGTCGCCGCGGAGAATGCCAAATTCTCCTATCCCGAAGCGCGATTGGGCTTTACGGGCGGCCTGATCGCTGGCCTCGCGGCGCGCATTCCGCACAAAGTTGCGATGGAGATGATGCTGTTGTGCCGTATCCTCGATCCGCAACGCGCCTACCATATCGGCCTCGTCAACGAGGTGGTCCCGACGGGGCAGCAGGTCCCGGCGGCGCTGAAGATGGCGCGCGAAATGACCGAGTTCTCGCCGTTGGTGCTCAAAACCTTGAAGCGCTTTGTCACGGAAGGCGTGTTGGCGCAGGGACCATCGGAACAATCCGGCCGGGCCCAGCGCGCTCTCCACAAGGTCAAGGAAAGCGAAGACGCCGAAGAGGCAAGGTCGGCGGTGAAGGAAAAGCGCAAGGCGGTCTTCAAAGGACGCTAGCTTCCGCCCTACGGTTTTCCCCGCTGCACGTCCAGATTGGAATCGAAAAATTTCAGCGCGGTTTTGCCGATATACTCGTGCAACTGGCCTCGATCGATGCCGGGGGCATCGATGCAGGCTTCGGGCCAAGTATCGCGTCCGAACCCATCGCATTCATTGACGAAGATCTCGTGGTCGACCAGGCCCGGCAGCACGTCGAGTTTGACGTGTGGAATATAGTTTGCCGCGAACTCCGAGTTTTCCTTGACCGGAGCCTGGGTGTCTCGGGCGCCGACAATGATGTAGGTCGGAATCGTCAGTTGCTTGAGCCCGTCCGCCTCCATGCCGAACCCCGGCAAGTCGCCGGGCGCCATCGCAAAGGCGGCCTTGACGCGATTGTCGTGAACGTCGCGCGCGGGGCTCGCGTCAAGCGGTAATTCCGCGCGCAGATACGCCGGCACCACCGGGTTGTTTTTCCAATGCGTCTGGTAAGCCAGATAGAGGTCGGGATTGATCCTGGCGCCGCCGATCCAGAGCGAGGTGAATCCGCCTTGCGAATGTCCGGCCACGCCGATCCGGTTCGGATCGATATGCAGACCCCACACCTTGTCCTGCAGAAGGTTCGTGATGTCGAGCGTGACGTCGCGCGGCCGCTGCCAGAGCTTGCTGCGCGTGTACATCACGGTCGCGTCGTAGGTGTTGGCCCGATAGTGATAGAGCATGGCAACGAGATAGCCGCGCGCGGCCAAATATTCTCCGAACCACGCATAGTATAGTCCGTTGCTGCCGGCGCCGTGGGAGAACATGATCAGCGGACGCTTGATCGTATCGGCCACGACCGGCGCATCCACGTACAGATGCAAATTAGTGAAGAACGTCATCTTGCCGGGCGCCGCGGAACCGTCCGCAAGCGCGGCCGGATAGAACAGCGCGAACGCCAGAGGCCGGCCGTCGGCCGGGTCGACATATTCCATCTGCTTCATCCCGACGGGGTAGGGCCCGCCGATTTCAGCGGTTTGCGCCAGTGCAGTTCCGGACCAGAGCGCCACCCCACAACAAGCGATAATGCAACATTGCTTCAAGATAGCAGCGAGGTGGGTCAACCCACGCCGCTCCATTTCGATCGTTCGCATGTTCGGATGCCTTACCCGTTTGCCCTGGTTCCCCGCTGACTATATCTCATTGCGCGTGGCATGCGCGCCGCGAACCGCCCCCTCGGAAAAGCGGCAGCCCGCAGGGCAATGTGCGCCTTTCTGGCAATCACGCCCTTCTACGGGCTAGTATTGGACGCCCGGCTTGTTCGGAAAATATTGCCTGTTGCAGGCTCTGCGGCCGCGGTCATAGGCAGCCTCGTTGCCGTTGGCGAGCCCGCTGACATATTTGAGACAGCGCACGTAGTTGTCATTGTCGAGCCAGCTCAGGTCCAGGGCAGAAGCCGGGGAATAGTGCGCAGAACCGACCAGTGAAGCCAAACCGACGATGGCACCGAAGGCGAACAGGGCAATGCGAG
>DATBYN010000276.1:0-14007 GCA_036513695.1 Bradyrhizobium sp.
GCGACTACTGCGGTCACTGGGATTTTCCTGCATCAGTGAACTGCCGCTGCCGTCGGGACGGCGCGCCGATCTGGTGGCGCTGAACGAGCGCGGCGATATCTGGATCGTCGAGATCAAATCTTCCGTCGAGGATTTGCGGGCCGACCAGAAGTGGGGGGAATACCGGGCGCATTGCGACCGTCTGTTCTTCGCCTTCACGCAGGATCTTCCTTGCGAGATTTTCCCGCAAGACACCGGCCTGATCGTCGCCGACGCCTATGGCGCGCATCTCTATTGTGAGGCGCCCGAACATCGCCTGCCGGCGCCGACCCGGAAATTGATGACGGTACGGTTTGCAATGGCCGCGGGGCAGCGGATCAATCGCCTGATCGATCCGCACGGCGGCCACGGGGAGTTTTAGATTCGCAGTTCCGCTGTTACGAATCTACCGCGGCGCGCGTTTTGCGAGGATGCGCTGCAGGGTGCGGCGATGCATGTTGAGCCGCCGCGCGGTCTCGGAGACGTTGCGGTCGCACATCTCGTAGATGCGTTGGATGTGTTCCCAGCGCACCCGATCCGCCGACATGGGATTGTGCGGCAATTCGGACTTCTCGGTGCCGCTCGCAAGCAGGGCTGCGACGACATCGTCGGCGTCGGCCGGCTTTGAAAGGTAGTCCACCGCGCCCATCTTCACGGCCGTGACGGCGGTGGCGATATTGCCATAGCCGGTCAGCACGATCGCGCGCGCGTCAGGGCGCTTGCGCTTGAGCGCCGACACCACGTCAAGGCCGTTGCCGTCGCCGAGCCGCAAATCCACCACCGCAAACGCCGGCGCCGCCTTGCCGATCTGCGCCAGGCCATCGGAGACGCTGTCGCAGGAGGTCACCGTGAAGCCGCGGGTTTCCATGGCCCGCGACAGGCGTTCCAGAAACGGCTTGTCGTCCTCCACGATCAGGAGCGAGCGGTCGGCGTGATCATTCAGTTCGGCGATGGCGGTCAAGGTCAGGGCATCCCTTTGTCGACAGCCCAACATATGGGCCGGCAAGATGGCGCTGCCAAGGCTTATCCGTCGCCCCGGCTTTGAGTTGGGTTAACCGTCGCCCCGGCCTTGAGCCGGGGCCCATAACCACAGCCGTCAGTTTCCAAGAAAGCCGTCGCCCGTAAGTGCGCCAGCCGAGGGCTGGCATATGGGTCCCGGCGCAAGGCCGGGACGACATTGAACTAAGTCGCTGGTTCGGCGGCGGTTTCACTGGCCTCGAAGCGGTGGCGCGGCCAGGCGATATGAACCACGGCGCCGTGATCGGGAAAGGTCCGATTGCTGAAGGAGGCTTTTGCCCCGGTGCGCTCCAGCAGCGTGCGGGCGATGAAGACCCCGAGACCGAGCCCGCGGTGATCGCTCTGGGCTTCGTCGGGGCTGCGCCGCCGCGACAGATAAGGCTCGCCGATGCGCTTCAAGATGTCGGGCGCGAAGCCGGGGCCGTCGTCGGAAATCACGATCTCGACGGTCTCGGTATTCCACCACGCGTTCACTTCCACGGTTTCGCGCGCGAAATCGACGGCGTTTTCCAGGATGTTGCCGACGCCATAGAGGATCGCCGGATTGCGCGTGCCGACCGGCTCGCTGGCGCCTGTGACGGCGATCCGGACCTTGATCTCGACGCCGAAATCGCGATGCGGCGCCACCGTTTCCTCGATCAGTGTCGAGAGCGGCATGCGGTCGAACGGCGCGCCAGTCGCGGAGAGCTGCGTGATCTTGGCCAGGATGTCGCGGCAACGCTGCGCCTGCTCGCGCAGCGTCTTGAGGTCGCCGGCAAGCTCCTTGTTGTCCTTCAGCCCCTGTTCCAGCTCGCGCGAGATCAAGAAAATCGTCGACAGCGGCGTGCCAAGCTCATGCGCGGCGGCGGCCGCGAGACCATCCAATTGCGTCAGATGCTGCTCGCGGGTCAGCACCAGTTCGGTCGCGGCCAACGCGTCGGATAGCTTGCGGGCTTCCTCCGTGACCTGGAACGCATAGAGGCTCGTGACCCCGATCGCGAGCACGATCGAGAGCCAGACGCCGAACAGATAGATTGCCGGCAGCGCCAGCGGTTCGTCGGCGTCCCACGGCAGCGGCTGATAGAAAAACACCAGCACCGAGGCGCAGGCCACGGCGAGCGCCCCGAGCGCGATCGTCAGCCGGATCGGCAGCGCGGTGGCCGAAATCAGAACCGGGGCCAGAAACAGGAATGAAAACGGGTTCTGCAATCCGCCGGTGAAAAACAACAGCCCGGCCAGTTCGACGATGTTCAAGGCGAGTAGCGCCGCCGCGTAGACCGGCTCCAGCCGCTGCATCGGGTCGAAGGTGATCTGCAGCACCAGATTGAGCAGGCCGGACAGGCCGACAATGGTGACGCAGGGAACCACCGGGACGTCGAATTCGAGCCCCTGCACCACGATGATGATGGCGGCGAGCTGGCCGAGCGCCGCCAGCCAGCGCAGCCGCAGGATCGTATCCAGACGGACATAGCGCCGTGGATGGCGAAAGTCGGAGGCAGCGACGTCGGTCATTCCAGGAGTTTAGCCGCGCGAGGTCTCCACCACAAATTGGCCGTCCAGGCTGCGGGCGGGATGACCAAAGTGTCACCCTTGAGCCTTGCGCTTGCCGCAGCAATGGCCCAATGAACGCCCCGCATGACGAATAGCGGCGCCATCACCGAGTTCGCCGCGGGCGGTCCAGAGAGATCGGCTGCGATCGAGGTCGCGCAACTGACAAAATTCTACAAGACCACCCGCGCGGTCGACGGCGTGTCGTTTCGCATTGCACGCGGCAGCATTACCGGGTTGCTCGGCGGCAACGGTGCCGGCAAGACCACGACCATTGCCATGATCATGGGATTGGTCCTGCCGACCTCGGGGCGCATCCGGGTGCTTGATCATTCGATCCCCGATGAGAGCGCCGATGTGCTCGGCCGGATGAATTTCGAAAGTCCCTACGTCGACATGCCGATGCGGCTCACGGTGCGGCAAAATCTCACCATTTTCGGCAAGCTCTACGCGGTTAAGGATTTGCCGGGGCGCATCGCCCAGCTCGCCGCTGATCTCGATCTCGGCGAGTTCCTCGACCGCGCCAACGGCAAACTCTCCGCTGGGCAGAAGACGCGCGTCGCGCTGGCGAAGGCGCTGATCAACCAGCCTGAATTGCTGTTGCTGGACGAACCGACAGCCTCGCTCGATCCCGATACCGCCGACTGGGTCCGGCAGCATCTCGAGGATTATCGCAAGGCAATTGGCGCGACCATCCTGCTGGCGTCGCACAACATGCTGGAAGTCGAACGGCTGTGCGACCGCGTCATCATCATGAAGCGCGGCCGCATCGAGGACGATGACAGCCCGGACAAGATCATGGCCCGCTACAACCGCGCCACGCTGGAGGAAGTGTTTCTGGACGTCGCCCGCGGCCGCGTCCAGGAGACCACGAAATGAGCGAACTCACGATGACCGGGGGAATCGCGCCGCATCGCATCAACGCGATGATCCTGCGCTACTGGTACCTTCTGCTGTCGTCATGGCCGCGGCTGCTGGAGCTGCTGTACTGGCCGACGCTGCAGATCATCACCTGGGGTTTCCTGCAGACCTACATCGCCCAGAATGCCGGGTTTTTCGCGCGCGCCGGCGGCACGCTGATCGGTGCCGTGATCCTGTGGGACATCCTGTTCCGCGGCCAGCTCGGCTTTTCGATCTCGTTTCTGGAGGAGATGTGGTCGCGTAATCTCGGCAACCTGATGATGAGCCCGCTCAAGCCGATCGAGTTTCTGATCGCGCTGATGGCGATGAGCCTGATCCGGCTCGCGATCGGGATCATTCCGATGACGTTGCTGGCGCTGTTTCTGTTTCACTTCAATTTCTACGGCATCGGGCTGCCGCTGATCGCGTTTTTCTGCAATTTGATCTTCACCAGCTGGTCGGTCGGCATTTTTGTCTCCGGTCTCGTCGTGCGCAACGGCCTCGGCGCGGAGAGCATCGTCTGGACATTGATGTTCGCGCTGATGCCGCTCGCCTGCATCTATTATCCGGTGACGGTGCTGCCGCACTGGCTGCAAGTTGTCGCCTGGTCGTTGCCGCCGACTTACGTTTTCGAGGGCATGCGGGCGCTGTTGATCGACCATGTATTTCGAACTGACCTGATGATCGAGGCGCTGGCGATCAATGTGGTGCTCTTTATTGCGTCATTTGCGGCATTTCTTGCACTTTTGCGCAGCGCCCGCCGCCACGGCTCGTTGCTCCAGGGTGGCGAATAACTTAAGACTTATCCCATGGATTTGATGATTTTCGGCTTGTGCGGCGCAGAGATATCCCGATCTGTTCGTTGACGCTTTATTACGCATTCGGCACTATGCTGCGATGCAAAAGAGACTTGAGGACCCAATGCCGATTGGTGAGTTTGGCGGCGCACCGCCCCTGGTGGCCGAAGGCAGTCCGGCGCTTACGACGCCGATGTACTGGATGTACGAAATGGCGCAGGCCTCGCTCAATCCGGCGCGGGCCGTTACCGACGCGACCAAAATCCTGTTTCAGAATCCGCTCAATCCGTGGTCGCACACCGAGTTCGGCAAATCGATCGCCGCCGGCTGCGAATTGTTCGAGCGCACCACCCGCCGCTACGGCAAACCCGAATGGGGTCTCAACGACACCGAAGTCAATGGCGTCCGCACCCCGATCGAGATCCGCTCGGTCTGGGAAAAGCCGTTTTGTCGGCTGTTGTATTTCGATCGCAAATTGACGCGGCCGCTACGGGCCCCGCAGCCGCGGGTGCTGATCGTGGCGCCGATGTCCGGCCATTACGCGACTCTGCTGCGCGGCACGGTGGAAGCCTTCCTGCCGACGCATGAGGTCTACATCACCGATTGGTCCGATGCCCGGATGGTTCCGGTCGCCGACGGCCGCTTCGATCTCGACGATTACATCGATTACGTCATCGAGATGCTGCACATGCTCGGCGGCAACATGCACATCATCGCGGTGTGCCAGCCGTCCGTGCCGGTGGTAGCTGCGGTCTCATTGATGGAAGCCGCGCGCGATCCTTTTGTTCCGGTCTCGATGACGCTGATGGGAGGTCCGATCGATACCCGCCGCAATCCCACCGCGGTCAACAACCTCGCCGCCGAGCGCGGCATCGACTGGTTTCGCAGCCATGTCATCACCAAGGTGCCGTTCCCGCATCCCGGCGTGATGCGCGACGTCTATCCGGGGTTCCTGCAGCTCAACGGCTTCATCAGCATGAATCTCGACCGTCACATGGACGCCCACAAGAACCTGTTCAAGAATTTGGTGAAGGGCGACGGCGATCTGGTCGACAAGCACCGCGATTTCTATGACGAATATCTCGCGGTGATGGATCTGGCCGCGGAGTATTATTTGCAGACAGTCGATCTGGTATTCGTCAAGCACGCGCTGCCCAAGGGCGAGATGACCCACCGCGGCAAGCCGGTCGACCCCTCAAAAATCACCCGCGTCGCGCTGATGACGGTGGAAGGCGAGAACGACGACATCTCCGGGCTTGGGCAGACCGAAGCGACACACGAACTGTGCACCTCGATCCCCTCCCACCGCCGCGTGCATTACGTGCAAAAGGGTGTCGGACATTACGGCGTCTTCAACGGATCGCGCTTCAAATCGGAAATCGTCCCGCGCATTTCCGATTTCATGGTCTCGTCGGCGAATCTGAAGCCTTCGCTGGTCGCGGCGGCGGAATAAACGCCGATTGCTTTCGATTTCGCTGCGACTTCGACGCACAAGGCGCAAAAACCCGGTGATTCGGCTTTTCGGTAACCTCCTGAATTGACGCACGGAAAAGGGTGATTCACGCCTCGTTGAAAGAATGAGTATTACCTCATTCTTTCAAGGGGCCTGAGAGGGGTGTTTTCGCCAATTTTTTTTTGTTCCAGCCCCATCCTGTAGGGGTTTCGGGCCGGCTATCCCCTGTATGTTGGGCAAATGATTTGTTTTTGCGCCGAGCGATTTCCCTGGCGGCGGATGTGGCAGAATCCGGGCGAACTCCTACTCCCCGGACTTACTGACATGGCTACTCGCGCCCTCCTTTATCGGCGGCCTTACGAGCCCTCGACTCTTTTGATCAAACACGGCTCGCAAATCTTTGCGGTCCGGCTGCGCCGGCATCGCCGCGCGCGGCGTTACACCTTGCGCATCCATCCAAGCGACCGCGAAGCGATCCTGACCATCCCGCCGCGCGGCACCATCGCCGACGCCAAGGATTTCGCGCAGCGTCACGGCGGCTGGATCGCCGCGCGCCTCGGGCGCTTGCCGAAGGCCGCGCCGTTTCTTCCGGGCACCGTGCTGCCGCTGCGCGGGGTTCCGCATCGCATCGTGCATCGCCCCGGCGTGCGCGGCACGGTGTGGCCCGAGACCCGCGACAGCGGCGAGCGGATCCTCTGTGTCGCCGGCGCGCCTGAACATATCGAGCGGCGCGTCCACGACTACATGAAGCGTGAAGTGCGCGCCGACCTGCAGGACGCGGTGCAGTCCTGTGCCGAGGCGCTTGGCGTGAAAGTGAAGCGGTTGTCGATCCGCGATCAGTCGAGCCGCTGGGGTTCCTGCACCTCGGCAGGCTCGCTGTCGTTCTCGTGGCGTCTGATCCTCGCGCCGCCTCACGTGCTCGATTATCTCGCAGCCCATGAAGTGGCCCATCTCGTCGAGATGAACCATTCGCCGCGGTTTTGGCGCGTCGTCGCAAAAGTCTGCGATCACGTCGACCGCGCCAAATCCTGGCTCGACACCCACGGCAACGATTTGCATCGTTACGGCATCGAGGATTGAGCCGACCCGTAAGCGCGCTCTTACGACATCATTTCCAACGTATCCGAGCAAATTCCGCCATTCGGGACAACGCCGACATCGCGGTCAGAGACCGCGGTGCCGGCTGTTGACCCAAGTCCGACAATAGCGGCGAAGACCTGGTTTCTGGTATAGATCTACGCCTCAACACGAAGGCAGCGCGTTGGTTACACCTCAACAGCATGTTGAGCGTAAGCTTGCCGCGATTCTGGCAGCGGATGTCGTCGGTTACAGCCTATTGATGGGTTCCGATGAAGTTGGCACGCTTCAAGCCCTCAAGGCGCATCGCCGGGAACTCATCGATCCGACCATCGCCGCTCACGGCGGGGTCATCGTCAAGACGACCGGCGACGGGCTTTTGGTCCGATTTGCGAGTGCAGTGGATGGCGTTGCCTGCGCCGTCGCAATTCAACGGGGAATGATTCAACGCAACATTGGGTCACTAGAGAATAAACGGTTCTTACTTCGGATCGGCATCAATGTCGGCGACATCATCCTCGACGAAAATGATATATTTGGTGACGGCGTCAACATTGCCGCTCGATTGGAAACCTTGAGCGAGCCGGGCGGTCTCTGCATATCGCAGACCGTTCGGGATCAAATTGGCGAGACGCTGCCGCTTGCGTTCGTAGACCTCGGCGAGCAAACCGTTAAGAATATCGCAAAACCCGTACACGTTTTTACGATGTCCCCGCAGGCGATTGCCAGTGGCCCGGACATTTCCCTTGGACGAATGTCTCGGTGGCGCCGACCTGGACGCTCCCATGCAATGGCAGTGGTGGCGATCGGTGTCCTCGTTCTAGGCGCATTCGCGTGGGGATGGTTGCATCGCCCTGCGCCGATTGTGCAGACAGGAACCAGCGCAACGGCGGTGCCGCAGGTCGTAGCCGCACAACATCCATCCATTGCGGTGCTGCCGCTTGTATCGCTGTCGACGCCCACTCAGGATGATTACTTTGCCGACGGTCTGACGGAAGACATCATTTCGGCGCTCGGCCGGTTTTCAGAAATCTCGGTTCGTTCCCGCAATTCCGTTTTCGCCTATAAAGATAAGACGCCCCGGCCCGAGGAGATCGGACGAGACCTTAACGTTCGCTATATCGTCGAGGGCAGCGTTCGTCGAACCCCCGAGCGGATTCGTGTCGCAGTTCGCCTTACCGAAGCCTCGCGCGGCATCCTCGTCTGGTCAGAAAATTATGACGCTTTGCCGAAAGACATCTTCACGGTGCAGCAAGACATTACGCGCCGGATTGCCGGCTCGATGGCGGTTCGCGTGTCGACCTTGGAAGAGGCGCGGGCGGCAGTAAAGCCACCAGACAATCTGGAAGCCTATGATCTTGTTCTGCGCGCTCGAAGTTTGTACGCGCGGGGCACACGCACTGCACTCTCTCAAACGCGACCACTGTTTGAAAGGGCGATTGAGCTCGATTCCGGTTACGTACCCGCCTACATTGGATTGGGTCTGGTTGAACTCGACGCGGTTGCACAAGGGTGGACGTCGAACCCGACCGTCGCGATGCAACGAGCCGAAGCACTCGCTGCAAAGTCAATTTCAATCGACGAAGGAAGCGCCGGCGCACACGCGCTGTTGGGCAGGGTCCTCATACGACGCGGAAATTATGACCGGGCGCTCGACGAATTGAAGCGAGCGGTAGCTCTGAATTCCAGCGACGCTGACAGTTATGATGGCCTTGGTACCGCACTGCTATTTATTGGAGACTTCGACGGAGCCATCAAAGCGATTGAGCTCTCTGCTGAATTCCAGCCGACCCTCTCTGTCACCACGTTCTTCAATCTCGGTACGGCATTGCTGCTGAGCGGGCGGACCGCAGATTCCGTGCGAACGTTGGAGCAATCCGTGGAGCGATATCCGAGCTTTTTATATAACAGAGCCATGCTTGCTGCGGCATATGCCGCAGCAGGTCAAAAACAAGACGCGGCGAGACAGGCTGAAATGGTTCACCGGCAGTTTCCATATTTTGCGAGTTCCAATATTGGATCTCAGTTTCGAAACCCGCAGGATCGCGAAAAGTTCGCTGCGGTCTTGAAAGAGGCCGGTCTCTGATCAGGGCGTCAGTGCTTATTTGGATTCGTGCAACTTTTGCCAATTTGAATTCGCCTGGCTGATAACGCTTGCGGGATCCTTTTTGAATTCCGGCACGCCGTCTTTCGCCCCAAAGACGTATAATTTTCCGTTTGAAATAGACCAGGCTTCCGGGTCGGCTTCCACCTTTTCCCCGGCAGCAAACGCTATTGCACAGTAGCCTCCATATTGAGGCGCATAACGCTCCGGATCCGCAGCGAACGTTGCTCGATGGTCGGCAGATTTGAACCAATACACTGCATCGTCAAATGCAAACGCGAATTTGGGGGAGCCTTTTTCGGGACGACCAGGGTCAAAGTAGGAAAGTGGGTCGTACCCATCTAGCGCAATTCGCGCTCCGGAAGCGGACATCGCCGTTTGGGCAACCGCGAATGTAACATTCGGGCTGGCGCCTCCGAAGCAAGCCGCTAAAGCTAAAATATGGCGTCGCGAGAACCTGCGCATGGCGCCTCCCGACTTCTACCCACGCCGATTATAAGAGAGCATCTCCGACCGAGTAAACTCCTATCGCAGTGGCATCCCAGTCATGGATCATTGCCCGGTCGGGCCCGGCAGCGGGATCGAGCTCCATTCCGAAATGCGCTTTCGAAATCTACCGCCCGAACAGCCGATCCATCAGCCAGCCATCGAGGCCAGCCGCTGCTTCCGGGCGCACGGAAGTTCGCGTCGGCGCCGGCCGGCCTGAGGCGCTTGCGGGTGACGGTGCGGTGGCAACCGGCGCGCCTGCTTGCGGCATGGCCTGCGCGACGGTCGAGAACAAGCCGCCGCCTTGCGAAGCCGGCAACGGCACCGCCGCGACGCCTTGATGGGCCGCTTTCATAAAGCGGGTCCAGACTTCGACGGGCAGGCCGCCGCCGGTCGCTTTCTTGGTCGGTGAATTGTCGTCATTGCCGAGCCAGACGCCGGTGACGAGGTTGGCCGTATAGCCGATGAACCAGGCATCGCGAAAATCCTGGCTGGTGCCGGTCTTGCCGGCGGCCATCCAGCCCGGAAGCTCCGCCTTGTGCGCGGTGCCACTGAGCAGCGTCTCCTGCATCATGGTGTTCATCATCGCGACATTGCGCGGCTCGATCACCTGGCCCAATTGATCCGGTTGTCGCGCATAAAGCAATTTGCCCGTATCGGTGCGGATTTTGGTGACGACATGCGGCGAGACGCCCTGGCCGCCATTGGCAAACGGCGCATAGGCGCCGACCAGTTCGGTGAGCGAGACTTCTGACGTTCCGAGCGCGATCGAGGCGTTGGCCTCGAGCTTTGAGGAAATGCCGAGCCGGTGCGCGGTGCGCACCACGTTCTTCGGCCCGACTTCCAGCCCGAGCCGCACCGCAACCGTGTTGAGCGACATCGCGAGCGCCTGCGTCAGCGTCACCGCGCCAAAATATTCGTGGCTGTAGTTTTCGGGCTTCCATCCCTTGACGTCGAGCGGGGCATCCTGCCGGATCGTTTCCGGCGTCAGGCCGGATTCGATCGCGGTCAGATAGACGAATGGCTTGAACGCCGAGCCGGGCTGGCGCTTCGCCGTGACCGCGCGGTTATACTGGCTTTCGGCGTAGTTACGCCCGCCGACCATGGCGCGCACCGCGCCGTCCGGGCTCATCGCCACCAGAGCGCCCTGGCTGACATTGAATTTGACGCTTTTCGCCGCAAGTTCGTCGATCACGGCGGCTTCGGCAACACTCTGCAGTTTCGGGTCGATGGTGGTTTCGACCACGATGTCGCGGTCGATCTGGCCGATCAGATCATCGAGCACCTCGCCGATCCAGTCGGCGACATAATTGACGGTGCCGGCGCCGACCGGTTTGACGTTGTAGGAGGGATGGCCGATCGAAGCCTGCGCCTGGGCTTCGGTGATGAATTTGGCCTCCGCCATCGCGGTCAGCACGAGCTGGGCGCGCTGCTCGGCGCCTTCGGGGTTGCGGTTCGGCGCCAGCCGCGACGGCGATTTGACGAGGCCCGCCAGCATCGCGGCCTCCGGCAGCGTGATGTGCCTGGCGGACTTTCCGAAATAACGCTGCGACGCCGCCTCGACGCCGTAGGCGCCGGAGCCGAAATAGACCCGGTTGAGATAGAGTTCGAGAATCTCCGATTTGGAATGTTTTCGTTCGAGCCAGAGCGCCAGTTCCACTTCCTGCAATTTCCGCTGCAGCGTGCGCTCCTGCGTCAGGAACAGGTTTTTCGCGAGCTGCTGGGTCAAGGTCGAGCCGCCCTGTGAGACGCCACGATGCAGCACGTTCGTCACCGCTGCGCGCAAAATGCCGAACGGGTCGACGCCGTAATGCGAATAGAACCGGCGGTCCTCGATCGCGATGAACGCTTTCGGCAAATAGGGCGGCAGATCCTTCAGCGCGACATTGGCGCCGGCCATCTCCCCGCGGGTCGCCAGCACGCTGCCGTCGGCACCGGTGATCTGGATGGTCGGCGGCCGTTTCGGGATTTCCAGTGACTGGATCGCCGGCAGATGCGCGCCGACCCAAACCACGACGCCGACGGTCGCGATCAGGCCCCACAGGCCGAGCACCGCGCTCCAATAGACCAGGCGGTAGAGGCCGCTGCGCGCCCGGCCTTTTGCCCGTCGTTTGCTGCCGCTTTTTGTCACTCGCGGCTTACGTTCGCGTGGGGCTTCGTCATCGCCACCGTCGCTCTTGCGATTGGGAGCCTTCTTCGGCTTCTCGTCGGCGGGCGAGGGGATGCGATCCTGCGGGCTGAGGCGCAATTCCGACAGCGCAGCAGGGAGCCCGAATAGCGGCTCCTTGCGTCCGCTGCTCTTTTTCCGTCCCCACGCCATCCGCAAAACGTCCACGCCGTCCGATGGCGCACAGTAGCGGGCGGGGTTTAAAGCGGTGTTAAACGATGGTTAATGCGGGTGCGGCGGCAGTCACAGAAGTGCCTGATATATAGGGCTTCAGACACGCTTAACCCTACCGGGCGCACGAAATGTCCCTCTCCGTCATGGCCGGGCGATAGCCGTCCGAAGGACGGCGTCGCTTCCGCTCGCCTATGCCCGGCCATCCACGTCTTTCTTGCATTTGGTCGCCCTAAAAACGTGGATGCCCGGGACAAGCCCGGGCATGACGCGGTGAGTGTGGAGGCCTGACCGGGCAGGCCCCGGATGAGGGTGTACGCAATCACCCCGCCGCGTCGTCCTGGATGATCGGGCCGAACAGCTGCCAGCGCTCGCCGTCGAACTTCATCATCTGCAATTGCTTGTTGACACGATAGTCGGTCGGCGAGGTGTTGCCGACGATACCGGGCAGTGACAGATCGAGCTGAACGTTCTTCAGGCTGGTGGCCTGCTTCATGACGTTCTCACGCGTGAGGTCGTCGCCGCATTGCTTCAAGACCTGGACCAGCAGCTGCGAGGTCGAATAGCCGTAAGTGTTGAAGTTCGAGTCCTTGTCGCCTTCCGGATAGTATTTTGCCATGAAGGCAAAATACTTCTTCATGGCGGGGTCATCCTTCCAGGTCGGATCGAGCGGATCCTTGCCGTAGTTGACGCTGATCACGCCTTTTGCATTTTCCAGGCCCGCGGGTTTCATCACCGCGCCCACAGAGGTCGCGTTGATGTCGAGGATATGCACCGGTTTCCAGTCGAGGTCGGCGATCTTCTTGATCGCTTGGGCGGCGAATTTCGGCGTTGAGGCGTCGTACACGAGATCAGCGCCGACCGACTTCAATTTTACAATTTGCGAATCGATGGTCGGATCGGTCAATTCGTAAGAGGTCTCGGCCACGATCATGGCTTTTGCCTTGTCGCCCAATCCCTCCTTCAGGCCGGTCAAATAATCCCGGCCGAGATCGTCGTTCTGGTAGATGATGCCGATTTTGGCGTCCGGATAGTTCTTCAGAATATATTGCGCGTAGATCCGCCCCTCGCTCTGGTAGTTCGGGTTGAAACCCATGGTCCAGGGAAAATTCTTCGGGTCGGTGAACCGCGAGGCGCCGGTCGCGGCGAACAGCTGCGGCACCTTCTTGGCGTTGAGATATTTCTGAACGGCGGCGTTGGGCGGCGTGCCGACCAACTGGAAGGTCAGCAGCACCTCGTCGCTCTCGACCAATTTGCGAACCTGCTCGACGGTTTTGGGCGGGCTATAGGCGTCGTCATACTGGATCAAATTGATCTTGCGACCGTTAATGCCGCCCTCGTCATTAATCATCTTCATATAGGCGGCCTGGGTCTTGCTGATCGAGGCATAGGCGGAAGCCGGCCCCGAGAACGGCGCGGTCTGGCCGATCTTGATCTCGGTGTCGGTGGCGCCGGTGTCGTATTTCTTTTGCGCCAAGGCCGGCGAAGCCGACAGCGCGATGGCGACCGCCGTCCCGGTGACCAGATGAAAAATGCCGTTCCTCATATCGCTCATTCCCTCATGCGTTGTGATTGGGCCGATGGTCTTGTCCCGGGCAGTCGAGCCCTCGGCGAACGCCATCGCTGGCCGCGATACTGGAGGAACCGATGCGCCAAGGCAAGGCGAGGCGCCCTGAAATGGTGAACGATTTCAGGGCAGCTAGAGCATGATCAGTGCCGCCAGTTAACCGGAAGGGCCGGTATCCTCGATGATCGGGCCGAACAGCTCCCACCGTTCGCCATTAAACTTCATCATCTGCATCTGCTTGTTGATGCGGTAATCGGTCGGCGAGGTGTTGACGGTCAGGCCGGGCAGCGCCAGGCTGCCGGCAAAATTCCTGATGCTGGTCGCCTGCCGCATGACGTTTTCGCGCGTCAGATCGTCGCCGCACTGGCGCAGGATGTAGACCAGCAATTCCGCGGTGGCATAGCCATAGGTGTTGACGGTATTGAGCTTGTCGCCCTCCGGGTTATATTTGTCCATGAAGGCAAAATACGCTTTGACGCCCGGGTCGTCCTTCCACTGCGGGTCGCTCGGTTCCTTGCCGTAGTTCGTGGAGATGATGTCCTTGGAGATATCGAGGCCGGCCGGCTTGAGCGTGGCCGACATCGGGCTCGCATTGATGTCGAGGATGTGGACCGGCTTCCAGCCGAGGTCGGCGACTTTCTTGATCGCTTGCGCCGCGAATTTCGGTGTCGACGCATCGTAGAGCAGATCGGCGCCCAGCGATTTCAGCTTGACGATCTGCGA
>DATBYN010000277.1:0-2334 GCA_036513695.1 Bradyrhizobium sp.
CGGCATAATCCGGATGCCAGCGCGACAGCGCGGGGCGGTTTTCGACGATGTCGCCGGCCGCCCACAGGATCCGCCGCTCGTCGAGCTTTCGCGGTACGTCATTGTCCGGACAGAGGATGTAAAAATCTCCAGCCTGCACCCGCTCGATCATGAAATCGACGGTTTGCTCGGGCGTCCAGGCCGCATCCGGTTTTTCGGTGCGGCCGCGCGAGGTCAGGCCGGTAAAGACAAAACCGGGAATGAATAGATGCGCGCTGATCTTGGACCCAGCCGCGTTTCGCAGCTCGTGTTGCAAAGCTTCGGTAAACGCCTTCACGCCCGCCTTCGAGACATTATAGGCGGGATCGCCGGGCGGCGTCGTGATGCCTTGCTTGGAGCCGGTGTTGATGATGAGGCCCGGGCGCCCGCGCTCGATCATGCCGGGCGCAAAAACCTGCGAGCCGTGAATCACGCCCCAGAGATTGACGCCGAGAATGCGCTGCCAGTTTTGCAAGGGGCCGAACATCTGGCTGCCCGGCTGGATGCCGGCGTTGTTCAAGAGCACATCGGTGCCACCGAACCGTTCCCGCACGGCGTGCTCCAACTCGGTGATGTCTTCGAACCGGCTGACGTCGACGGCCTTGATCATGACGTTGGCAGCACCGGCTTGCGCGACCCCCGACAATTGACGACCCGCCTCCCTGAGGCGGCTCGCATCGTGATCGGCGATACAAACGTTCATGCCGAGGCGAGCAAACCGCATGGCGGCGGCAAGGCCAATACCAGAGGCGCCTCCGGTGATGACGGCAACGTTGTTTGGCGATATGGCTGGCTGGGGCACGAAAAATCTCCTGAAGGCTTTGTCCTGAAGGCTTTGTTCTGAAGGCTTTGTCCGGAAGGCTTGGGGATGGCCCTGCTCAACGATTGGATAGCGCCAATAACCATGCTGGTGCAGCGCGCCTGCCATGCAAGAAACGACATGGGTGGTCTTCGTCCGGCGCGACCTTGCATGCTCGGGACGGCCTCGACATTATGTGCTGGCTAAAGGGAGGAGTGGCGGAACGGCTGCCACTCCTTATTTCGTGGGCTGGGTTCCTTAAATAAATAGTTTCGGGGCAGAGATGAACTTTCCGTCGTTGTTTTCGCCGCTTCAAATCGGCCCATATCAGCTCACACATCGCGTCGCGATGGCGCCCCTGACGCGGATGCGGGCGGAACGGCCTTCGCTCGCGCCGCGGCCGCTGAACGCGGAATATTATGCGCAGCGCGCGACGCCGGGCGGATTGATCATCGCGGAAGCCTCGCCGGTGATGGCGACAGGACACGGCAATCCCGGCGTGCCCGGCATCTATTCGGAAGCGCAGATCAAGGGCTGGCGCGAGGTCGTCGACGCGGTTCATGCCAAGGGCGGGGTGATTTTCCTGCAGCTCTGGCATGTCGGCCGCGTCTCGCATTCTTCATTCCAGCCGGGCGGCGCCTTGCCGGTGGCGCCCTCGGCGGTGCCGATTTCGGCCGAGTTGAAAACCATGACGGCTGACGGCAAGCCGGCGTCATATGAAACGCCGCGCGCGCTCGAGACCAGCGAAATCCCTGGTGTGGTCGAAAGCTTCCGGCGGGCCGCTATCAACGCGCAAAAGGCCGGCTTCGACGGAGTCGAGATCCACGGCGCCAACGGCTATCTGATCGAGCAATTTTTGCAGTCGCGCACCAATTTGCGCACCGACCAATATGGCGGATCGATCGAAAATCGCGCCCGGCTTCTGATGGAGATCACGCAAGCCGTTGTCGAAATATGGGGCGCTGACCGGGTCGGCGTGCGATTGTCGCCCTACGGCATCGCTAACGACTCCGGCGAAGCCGATCCGATGCCGCTCTACATCCATGTCATCAAGTCGCTCGATCTGTTCGAGCTCGCCTACCTGCACTTCATCGAGCCGCGCTCCAGCGGCGCCGGCCGCGCCGAGGTCAATCACCAGAACGTGCCGTCGGCGATGGTGCTGTTCAGGCCCGTTTGGGGCGGCGTTCTGATTTCGGCCGGCGGTTTTACCGGCGAGAGCGCGGAAGCCGCAATCACCGCCGGCCAGGCCGACGCCATCGCGTTCGGCCGCATTTTTATCTCCAATCCCGATTTGCCGCGCCGCTTGCGAGAAGGCTATCCGCTGACACCCTACAACCGCGCGACCTTTTATGGCGGCGAGGAGAAGGGGTATACGGATTATCCTGCGTATGGCGAATTGGAGCGGGCGTGATAATCCAGCCGTCATTGCGAGGAGCCAACGGGTCGCGCGAACGCGCGCCCGATGACAGGCTCCGCGACGAAGCAATCCAGCTTTGCTGCACGCAGTTGGATTGCTT
>DATBYN010000278.1:0-4003 GCA_036513695.1 Bradyrhizobium sp.
CGCCGATACCACGGTAATCATAGGTCAGCACCGCGCAGCCGCGCCGGGCGAGATAGCCAGCAAAGCCCCGGTAGATCTTGCGCGGCACGGCAGTGGCCGAATTAATCAGCACGGCATGGCGCTTGGCGCCGCGGGGCAAAAACAGGCTGGCCCCCAGCAAATATCCATCCACCGCGGGGAAGTTGATGTCGTCGATGAAAACGTCGTCCAGCGCAGCCTCTGCCACCGCGATCACCCCCGTGCGTTCGCGATTGATCCAGCAAATGCGAATTCGGCTTTCGCCGCAAGGGTTTGTCGCGGGGGTTTTAAATCCAACTAGCGGTCCGGGATCAGCCTGTGTATAACCCCGCCGCCGCTACCTCCAACCCGGCTACGCAATGCTTCGCCGGGCTTTCGTGTGTTGGTCCGCCGAAGCTTTAGCGAAGGCGGGTAAGTAGCGGATTTTGCTTAAGGAGTTGAAATCATGTCCGAGCGGTGGACACCCGACAGCTGGCGCGCCAGACCGGTCAAGCAAATCCCCGATTATCCCGATGCCAAGGTCTTGGCGGATGTCGAGGCGCAGCTCGCCACGTTTCCCCCGCTGGTTTTTGCAGGTGAGGCCCGCAACCTGAAAAAGGCGCTTGCGCGGGTAGCCGCAGGCGAGGCCTTCCTCCTGCAAGGCGGCGACTGTTCCGAAAGCTTCGCGGAACATGGCGCCAACAATATCCGGGATTTTTTCCGCGTATTCCTGCAGATGGCGGTGGTCTTGACCTATGCCGGCGCGGTTCCGGTGGTGAAGATCGGCCGTATCGCCGGACAATTCGCAAAGCCGCGCTCGTCGCCGACCGAGAAACTTGGTGGCGTCGAGCTGCCGAGCTATCGCGGCGATATCGTCAACGACATCGCCTTCACGGCCGAGGCGCGCACGCCCGATCCGCAGCGCCAATTGATGGCCTATCGCCAGTCGGCGGCGACGCTCAATCTGTTGCGCGCATTTGCGAGCGGCGGCTTTGCCAATCTCGGCAGTGTGCATCAGTGGATGCTGGGGTTCCTCAAGGATTCCCCGCAGTCGCGCCGTTACAAGGAACTGGCCGATCGCATCTCGGACGCGCTCAATTTTATGCGCGCCTGCGGGTTGGATTTAGAAAGCCACCCTGAGCTGCGCTCGACCGATATCTACACCAGCCACGAAGCGCTGCTGCTCGGCTACGAGCAGGCTTTTACGCGCGTCGATTCGACCACCGGCGACTGGTACGCGACCTCGGGCCACATGATCTGGATCGGCGACCGCACCCGTCAGCTCGATCACGGCCATGTCGAATATTTCCGCGGCATCAAGAACCCGATCGGGTTGAAATGCGGACCTTCGCTGAAACCGGACGAATTGGTGCGGCTGATCGACGTGCTCAATCCGGACAATGAGCCCGGCCGGCTGACGCTGATCAACCGCTTCGGCGCCGACAAGGTCGGCGAACATCTGCCGCAATTGATCCGCGCCGTGAAGCGCGAGGGTAAAGTGGTGGTGTGGTCGTGCGATCCGATGCATGGCAATACCATCACCTCGACTAGCGGTTACAAGACCCGCCCGTTCGACCGCATCCTGTCGGAAGTGAAATCGTTCTTCACCATCCATGCGGCGGAGGGGACGCATGCCGGCGGCGTGCATCTGGAAATGACCGGCAACGACGTCACCGAATGCATCGGCGGCGCACGCGCCATCACCGACGAGGATCTCAACGATCGCTACCACACGGTCTGCGATCCCCGCCTCAATGCCGAGCAGTCGATCGACATGGCTTTCCTGATCGCCGAATTGCTCAAAGCTGAGCGCGGCGGCAAGGCGCAACCGATGCCGGTCGCAGCGGGACTTTGAATTGCGGCGGTTCTGGAAGGCGACGATCAACACGCGTAACGGCCTGCTGTTTGCGATCCGCTCGGAGCAGGCCGTTCGCGAAGAGATCGTTGCGCTGGTGCTCTCGCTGCCGCTGGCGTGGCTGATCGGCACGAGCCCGATGCGCCGCATCGAGCTGGTCGCCACCGTGGTCCTGGTGCTGGTCGTTGAGCTGCTCAATACCGCGATCGAGAAGCTCGCCGACCGCCTGACCACCGATCACGATCCGCAGATCGGACGGGTCAAGGACATGGGCTCGGCCGCGGTCGGCGTCGCGATTGTCATGGGAGGCCTGTTCTGGCTGTTTGCCATCGCCGAACGCATGGGCGCGATCTGAAAGCATGCGATTGCAGTTTGTCCCTGCACGAGGCACCATCCCATCATGACCGAACGTGCCGAAGAATTTCTCATCACGCTGGCCCAGTTGAACCCGACGGTGGGCGACGTCGCCGGCAACGCCGTCAAAGCGCGCGCCGCGCGTATCAAGGCGCGTGCCGACGGCGCCGACCTCCTGGTATTCCCGGAACTGTTCATTACCGGCTATCCGCCGGAAGATCTGGTCCTGAAACCGGCGTTTCAGTCGGCGTGCCGCGCCGCCATCGAAAGCCTGGCGCGGGAAACTGCCGACGGCGGGCCGGCGGTGCTGATCGGCAGTCCCTGGGTCGAGGACGGCAAGCTCTACAATGCCTTCGCCTTGCTGGACGAGGGGCGCATCGCGGCGCTTCGTTACAAGGCCAATCTTCCGAACTACGGCGTGTTCGATGAAAAGCGTCTGTTCGCGCGCGGGCCTGCCGCCGGCCCCGTGACCGTCCGCGGCGTCCGGGTCGGCGTGCCGATTTGCGAGGACATCTGGCTGGAAGAGTCCGCCGACTACGAAAACGTCGTCGAATGTCTCGCCGAGACCGGTGCGGAAATTATCGTCGTGCCGAACGGCTCGCCTTACGCGCGCGACAAGAACGATGTGCGGCTGTCGATCGCGGTTGCCCGCGTTACCGAGAGCGGGCTGCCGCTGATCTATCTTAACCAGATCGGCGGACAGGACGAGTTGGTGTTCGATGGCGCGTCGTTCGCGCTCAATGCCGATCTCTCGGTGGCGACGCAATTGCCCGCGTTCGAAGAAAACATCACGACCTTGCGCTGGCGCAGGACCGAGGCCGGCTGGCGCTGCAATGGGCCGATGGCGCCTGTGGTCGACGGCGACAAGGGCGACTACGCGGCCTGCGTGCTGGGCCTGCGCGATTATGTCGGCAAAAACGGATTTCCCGGCGTGTTGTTGGGCATATCCGGCGGCATCGATTCCGCGCTGTGCGCCGCGATTGCGGTCGATGCGCTGGGCGCTGATCGTGTCCGCGGCGTGATGCTGCCGTTTAGATTCACCGCGCAGGTGTCGCTCGACGACGCCGCCAAGCTCGCAAGCCATCTAGGCATTCGCTACGAGGTGCTGCCGATCGCGCAAGCCGTCAACGGTTTTGAGGCGATCCTGTCGGAACCCTTCAAAGGCCTGCCCCGCGACATCACCGAAGAAAACCTGCAGGCCCGCACCCGCGGCACGCTGTTGATGGCGATCTCCAACAAGACCGGCGCGATGGTGGTCACGACCGGCAACAAGTCGGAAATGTCGGTCGGCTACGCGACGCTCTATGGCGACATGAATGGCGGCTTCAATCCGATCAAGGATATCTACAAGACCGAAGTGTTCAGGCTCTCGAGCTTGCGCAATTCATGGAAGCCGGACGGCGCGCTGGGCCCGTCGGGCGAAGTCATTCCGGTCAATATCATCACGCGCCCGCCGACCGCGGAACTGCGTGAAAACCAGACCGACCAGGATTCGCTGCCGCCTTACGAGATTCTCGATGCGATCCTGGAGCGTCTCGTCGAGCGCGAAGAGCCATTGGCCTCGATCATCGAGGCCGGCTTCGACCGCGAGGTGGTGATGCGGATCGACCGCCTGCTCAACATCGCAGAGTACAAGCGCCGTCAGGCCGCCCCGGGTGTGAAGGTGACGGAGAAGAATTTTGGGCGCGACCGCCGCTATCCCATCACCAATCGCTTTCGCGACAAGGGCGAAGTGCTGCCCGAACCCGACGAGAAGCTGGTCTCCCGCGCCGGCCGCGCGTCGGCGGAAGTGTTCGA
>DATBYN010000279.1:0-2329 GCA_036513695.1 Bradyrhizobium sp.
CGCGCACGCCAAGATGCGTATCGCGCAGGAGGAAGTGTTTGGTCCGTTCCTCACCGTGATCCCGTTCCGCGACGAGAATGACGCCATCGAGATCGCCAACGCCGTGCAATATGGCCTCACCGGCTACGTCTGGACCGCGGATATGGGCCGCGCGTTGCGGGTTGCGGATGCGCTTGAGGCCGGCATGATCTGGCTGAATTCGGAAAACGTCCGGCATCTGCCGACGCCCTTTGGCGGCATGAAATCATCCGGCATCGGCCGCGACGGCGGCGATTATTCGTTCGACTTTTACATGGAAACCAAGCACGTCTCGCTGGCGCGGGGCACGCACAAGATTCAGAAACTGGGAACATCATCCTGAGAGCAAAATGCATCCAACACCTCCGTCATTGCGAGGAGCACTTGCGACGAAGCAATCCATCTGTGTCTGCGGAGACATGGATTGCTTCGCGGAGCCTGTCATCGGGCGGCGCTTCGCGCCGACCCGTTGGCTCGCAATGACGGACGATAGTGACTGCCAGTTTCACTAAGGACGCCACATGCCCGTTCCAACGCACATCTTCGATCCGCCCTTCAATATCGTCAGATGCAGCCATGTCGTGCTCGACGTGGTTGACCTCAATGCCAGCCGCGAATTCTACGAAAACACCGTCGGCCTGCATGTCGAGGACCGCGACGCCAAAGCGGTCTATTTGCGCGGCAGCGAGGAGCATCAGCATCATTCACTGGTGCTGCGCAAGGCTGAGAGCGCCGCCTGCAATCGCCTCGGCTTTAAGGTGGGCAACGAAAACGATCTCGACAAAGCCGCTTCCTTCCTGTCGGAGAACGGCATCGCCTACGCGTTCGCCGAGCAGCCGTTCCAGGGCCGCACGCTCCAGTTCGCCGATCCCTTCGGCTTTCAGATCGAACTCTACGCCGCGATGGAAAGGCGCCCGCATCTGTTGCGGCGCTACGATCTCTACAAGGGTTGCCACCCGCAACGGCTCGACCATTTTAATGTGTTCGCGGCCGAGGTTCAGGACACCGTCGACTTTTATGCGCGACTCGGCTTCCGGCTGACCGAATATGCCGAGGAAGACGGGCCCAATGGCCGCATCGCAGCCGCCTGGATGCATCGCAAAGGCAACGTGCACGATTTTGCCATCACCAACGGAAAAGGGCCTCGCCTGCACCATTTTGCCTATTGGGTGCCGACCGCGATGAACATCTTGCATCTCTGCGACGTGATGGCCTCCAGCGGTTTTTTGAAGAACATCGAGCGCGGCCCCGGCCGCCACGGCATCTCCAACGCCTTCTTCCTTTACATCCGCGATCCCGACGGCCATCGCCTGGAGCTCTATACCAGCGATTATTTCACGATGGACCACGATCACGAGCCGCTGCGCTGGTCCCTGAAGGACCCGCGGCGGCAGACGCTATGGGGCGCGCCGGCGCCGCGTTCGTGGTTCGAGCAGGGATCGCCGTTTGCGGGGCAGGCCGTCCGCGAGCCGCTGTTTGTCGCCGACGTTACCATCGCTGACTAACCTATCGGACACCTGATGACCCCTTCCCGCCTTGCTACCTTCTCCGTTGATAGAACAACAAAATACGGCGCCGTGGTCGAAGGCGGCATCGTCGATCTCTCCGCGCGCTTTGCGAAAGATTTTCCGACGCTGCGTGAAGTGATTGCCGCCGGTGCACTGATGAGATTGGCCGAGGATGCCGCGCGGCGTTCGCCGGACCACGCGCTCGACGCGATCACCTGGCAACCGCCTATACCGGCGCCCGAAAAGATCATCTGCATCGGCGTCAATTATCGCGATCGTAACGCGGAGTATAAGGACGGCCAGGACGCGCCGAGATTTCCCAGCATGTTCATGCGCACGCCGCGCTCCTTTGTCGGCCACAACGCGCCGCTGGTTCGCCCGCGCGCCTCAGCCCAGCTCGACTACGAGGGCGAACTGGTTTTGATCATCGGCAAGGCTGGCCGCCACATCGCGGAGAGCGCGGCGCTCGATCACATCTCGGCCGTCACGTTGTGCAACGAGGGCACCATCCGCGACTGGGTCCGGCATGCGAAATTCAATGTGACGCAAGGCAAGAATTTTGACTCGACCGGCAGCCTTGGCCCGTGGATTGTTCCTTATACCGATGCGAAGCAGATCGCCGATGTCAGGCTGACGACGCGGGTCAATGGCGAGACGCGGCAGGATGACCGCACCTCGCGATTGATCTTCGGCTTTCGTTACCTGATCAACTATATCTCGACCTTCACGACGCTGGTGCCCGGCGACGTCATCGTCACGGGAACGCCGACCGGCGCCGGCGCGCGGTTCGATCCGCCGCGTTA
>DATBYN010000280.1:0-9446 GCA_036513695.1 Bradyrhizobium sp.
GAAACCGGCGTAATTGACCCAGTCGACGCGCGGATCGTTGCGCAAGAATTCCGCGACCTTGCGCGCGTTCTCGACATGCCGTTCGACCCGCAGCGCCACGGTCTCGATGCCCTGCAACAGCAGAAAGGCATTGAACGGCGATAGCACCGATCCCATGGTGCGCTGATAGACGCTGCGCGCGCGCTGGATATAGGCGCTGCTGCCGAATTGCTTGGTATAGACGAGACCATGATAGGACGCGTCGGGTTCGTTGAAGGCGGGAAAGCGTCTTGCGTGCTCGGCCCACGGAAAACGCCCGCTGTCGACGATGGCGCCGCCAAGCGTGGTGCCGTGGCCGCCCAAAAACTTTGTCAGTGAATGCACCGCGATATCGGCGCCGTAATCGAACGGTTTTAAGAGGATCGGGGTTGCGACGGTGTTGTCGACCACCAACGGCACGCCATGACGGTGTGCGACCTTTGCCAGCGCTTCGATGTCGCAGACATTGCCGGCGGGATTGCCGATGGTTTCGGAAAACACCGCCTTGGTGTTTTCGTCGATCAGTTTCTCGATCGCATCAGCCTTGTCGCTGTCGGCGAAACGGGTCGTGATGCCCTGGCGCGGCAGCACGTGGCCGAGCAGCGTGTGCGTCGTGCCATAAAGCTGCGGCACGGAAACGATGTTGCCGCCGGTGTCGGCGAGGTTGACAAGCGCAAAATGCAGCGCCGCCTGGCCGGTCGCGACCGCGAGCGCGCCGACGCCGCCTTCGAGCTCGGCGACGCGCTTTTCAAGCACCGACGTGGTCGGATTGGCGATCCTGGAGTAGCGAAAGCCTTCCGCTTCGAGATTGAACAAAGCGGCACCGTGATCGGCGCTGTCGAAGGCATAGGCCACGGTCTGGTAGATCGGAACGGCGACCGACTTGGTCGTTGGATCGGGGTCGTAGCCGGCGTGAATTGCGATCGTTTCGTTGCGCATTGTTCGCCTCACCGCGCGCACTTGGTCGTGCGTTTTTTCGCCCGTGTCTTTGTTAGAGGTGAGCCGTCAAGCGAGCAACAATTCGCGCAAAGATTGAGGAAATAACCCTAATGAACCTCAACGAATTGATTAAAATTTTATTCAAATGCCGAACGTGCGCCGCACCTGCTCGCCGATCTGGTGCAGCACCAGCCTTCCTTGCGGAAGCACTGCGCCCATGGCGTGGAAATTATGAATCATGCCGTCGTGACAGATGTGTTCGACCGTCACGCCGGCCGCCACCAGCTTTCCCGCATAGGCATTGCCCTCATCTCGCATCGGATCGAATTCGGCGGTATGGATAATGGCGGCCGGGAGCCCGGTAAATTTTGTTGCGCGAAGCGGCGAAATCCGGGGGTCGGCGAGCTCGGCTCCTTCGGGCAGATAGTCGGCGAGGTCCGCTTCCAGCGTCGTGCGGTCGAGCAGATGGTTTTCGGCGAAGGTTTCACGCGACGGGGAAGTCTCTTCGAAATCGAGCACCGGGCAGATCAGGCATTGCGCCGCTATCAGAGGTCCCGCGTTTCGCGACGCGTCCTGGCAAACCGCCGCCGCAAGCGTAGCACCGGCAGAATCGCCGCCAACCACGAGCTTTGTCGCATCGATACCGAGCGATGCGGCATGCGTGGAAACCCATCTGGTGGCTGCGATCGCATCCTCGATCGCGGCCGGAAATTTGTGCTCGGGGGCGAGGCGATAGCCAACGGAGATCAGGCGGCAGCCGCTCGTCTGCGCCAGCGCCGCGCAGATGGGGTCATGGGTCTCGATGCTACCGGCGACCATGCCGCCGCCGTGGAAAAACACAAAGCCCGGCGCGCGTTCGCTTCCATCATCGGCCGGCGCGTAGAGCCGGTAGGGAAGGTCGCCGGCCGGGCCCGGCAGCACGCCGTCGATCCCGCTCACATGCGTGACGTCGGCGCGCGCGAACTGCATCAATTTTGTCAGGGCCTGGCGCCTTTCGTTCGCGCTCGGCCGTGGCCGTGCCTCGGGCGCAGCCGCTGCCATCATGGAGAGAAAGCGTTTTGCCAGGGGGTCGAGGGGCATGTCAGCTCCGGTTTAGCGCAGACGTCGTCGCAATCATGAATCCATGGCTATCGCAGGGCCGCCCCGCAAGGGAATCCTTAGGGAATTCGGGACAATAGTGGTTTACTGTGAGCGGTGCCGGTAGCGCCGGTAGCCGCGAGTAGCAGCAATGGCCGAAATGACACCCGTCAGTCTTTCGCAGACTTATTCGCAAACCTATTCGCAAACCTGGACCTTCTTCGAAGGCGCCTGGCACGAAGGCAATATCCCGATCATGGGACCGCGCACGCATGCGGCGTGGCTCGGGTCGACCGTGTTCGACGGCGCGCGCTCGTTCGAAGGCGTGGCGCCCGATCTCGAGGCGCACTGCGCCCGCGTCAATCAGTCCGCGATCAATTTCAAACTAAAGCCCGTGGTCGATACCGATACCTGGCTTGACCTCGCCCGCGAAGGCATCGCGCGTTTTGACGCCGATGCCGAGCTTTACATCCGGCCGATGTATTGGGCGCAAAACGGCAGCGGCGGCGGCGTGCTGTTCGATCCGGAAACCACCAACTGGTGCTTGAGCATTTACGTGGCGCCGATGCCGCAGCCCATCGGCAGCGCCATCACGCTGTCGCCGTTCCGCCGGCCGACCATGGAAAACGCGCCGGTGGATTGCAAGGCCGCGTGTCTTTACCCGAACAATTCGCGCGCGCTGATCGAGGCGCAATCGCGCGGCTTCAATAATTGCCTGATGCTCGACATGCTCGGCAATGTCGCGGAGTTCGGCAATGCCAACGTGTTCATGGCGAAAGATGGCCTGGTCTATACGCCGGCTCCGAACGGCACTTTCCTCAACGGCATCACGCGGCAGCGGGTGATCGGTCTGTTGCGCAGCGACGGCGCCACCGTCGTCGAGACGACGTTGAAATATGCAGATTTTCAGAGCGCCGACGAAATCTTCTCGAGCGGTAATTTTGCAAAGGTCGCGCCGATCATCCGGATCGACGACCGCAGTCTGCAGCCGGGACCGTTTTATCGCCGGGCGCGAAAGCTCTATTGGGAATTTGCCCACGCTGCCTGAATTGCAAGTGATCATGCGCCCTGCAGCGCGCGCTCGCGGATGCCCGACAAAGTCGTCGCCGGCAGGATCGCATCGGAATCGATCTTGAGATGGATGATCGCGGGTAGCCCCGATTCGCGCGCCGCCTGGAAGGCGTGCGGAAAATCCGAGGTCTTGTTCACCACCGCGCCGAATCCGCCGAAGGCCCGCGCGTAGGCATCGAAGTCCGGATTGTGCAATTCGGTGGCGCTGACGCGGCCGGGGAATTCGCGCTCCTGATGCATACGGATGGTGCCATACATGCCGTTGTCGCAGATGATGACGATGATTGGCAGCCGATACTGCACGGCAATCGCAAATTCCTGGCCGCTCATCAGGAAATCGCCGTCGCCATTAACCGACAGCACCAGCCGGTCCGGATGGAGCCGCTGCATCGCGATCGCGGCGGGCATGCCATAGCCCATCGACGCGGATGTCGGCGCGACATGGGTCATGAATTCGCGGAACCGGTAGAAGCGGTGAATCCAGGAGGCGTAATTGCCGGCGCCGTTGCAAAGGATCGTATCGGTCGGGGCATGATTGCGCAGCCAGATCATGATCTCGCCAAGATTGACGTCGCCGGGCTGCGGCGTCGCGGTGCCGGTCCAGGCGCGATAATCGGCATGCGCAATATCGGCGCTCTCGCGCCATGCCGGATTCGGCGTGAGCGCCAATCGCCTCAACGCGGCAACAAAGCGGTTCGGAGAAGCATGGATCGCGAGATGCGGCCGGTACACCCGGCCGATTTCTTCGGCGCCGGGATGGATGTGAACCAGCTTTGTCTGCGGCGACGGGCTCGAAAGCACGGAATAACCCTGCGAGGGAATTTCGCCGAGGCGCCCGCCGACCAGCACCAGCAAGTCGGCCGCCTTGGCGCGCGCGACGAGTTTCGGATTGGGCCCGAGGCCGAGATCGCCGGCATAGAGTGGATGCAAGGGATCGAACAGCGTCGAGCGGCGATAGCTGGTCGCGATCGGCAATCCCGCGCGCTCGGCAAATTCGTGGATCTGGCGGCGCGCGGTTTCACTCCAGCGGCTGCCACCGAGCACGAATAGCGGATTTTTCGATTCCACCAATAGTTCGGAAAGTTTTGTCATTTCCTCTTCGCCCGGCGAAGTCTCCACCGGCTCGAACGCCGGCGCATTGGCGACGCTGGTGCGCTCGCTCAACACGTCCTTTGGCAGCGCCACCACCACCGGTCCGGGCCGGCCGCTGCTCGCGGTATAAAACGCGCGCGAGACGAATTCGGTGATGCGGCTGGCGTGATCGACCTCGGCGGTCCATTTGGTCATGCTGCCGAACACCGCGCGATAATCGAGCTCCTGAAATGCCTCGCGCTCACGCACCGACGTTTCCACCTGACCGACGAACATGATCATCGGCGTCGAATCCTGTTGCGCGATATGAATGCCTGCGGAGGCATTGGTGGCGCCCGGGCCGCGCGTGACAAAGCAGATGCCCGGCCGTCCGGTGACCTTTCCCATCGCTTCCGCCATCATCGCAGCACCGCCCTCGTGACGGCAGACGGTCACCGTAATGCCGCTGTCGCGAAGCGCGTCGAGCACCGGAAGATAACTTTCCCCGGGCACACAAAACACGTGTGTGATGCCGTTGATCACGAGCTGCTCGACCAGCGCAATGGCAGCGGTTCGGTGGGTAGCGGGTTTGTGCATCGGTGATCTCGTCGGGTTGTTGCGAGTGCGTGGGAAGGGGCGATGATGATTTCGTTTAAGGCCCGTACAGCACGAGCTCGGTGTCGGTCAGGTCGGCGAGCCGGGGCGGATGCGGGCCCTTGAAATATTTGCGGCCGCGCGCGCCGGAATAGATGCCGGCAAGGCCCGGCAGCGGGCCGTTCGAATCGAGGATGACTGAAAGCTTGCCGTGCCGGATCAGCGCCCGGCCGACGGCGCCAGCGCATGCGACATATTCGCTGATGTCGCGGCAATAGATCAATTGCATCGCCGGCGGCGCGATCCAGCCGCGGCGGATCCGCATCGGTAGCAGGATGAACGGAAATGCGCCGCCGCTCGACCTACGGCAGACCAGGCTAAGGCAGCCATAGCACGCATGCCGGGTCAGCAGTTCGACTTCAGCGTCAGGCAGGCCTTCGATAGCTTGCGTCTCCGGCGCGACGGTTTCCACCGTCATGCCTTTTGTGACACCTGATAACGCCGGTATCGAGAAGAACAATCCGCTGCAATAGCTGGCAAAACCCTGGGCTTCGATGATCGGCCAGGTCCAGGTCGCCGGGCTGATGTTGAGGTAGGTGACTTCCTTGTGCCGCTGCGCGATTTTTGTCAGCAGCGGCGCGTAATTGCGAAACGCCGGTTCGACATACCAGCTCGACAAATTGCACTGGATCATCGTCGCGCTGCCGTTGCGCCTCGACGTATAGAGCAGCAACAGCACGCCGACCGGGCAGCCGTCATTGTGGAGCATGTAACCGAAACGGGGATAGCCCTCCGGCACATCGCGGATGGCCTGGCGGCGCAATCCCTGCATCCAGTAGTCGCGCGATCTCCCGGCAAATCCACGCGTCAAAAGCTCCGCGACCGCATCGAGATCGGCCTCGGAGATTTCACGGCACCGGATTCTTTGCGCGATCACCGCCGTCAACCATCGGGCCTGTTATCGAAGTTCGAGGATGTTTCGAACCTCAGCTGGCCATTTGGCCAAATCAGTGCCGTGGGTATGGAACATGGCGACCGCGAGGCGATCCATTCCGAACGCGACGCAGCCGGTGTGCGCCGGCTCGCCGCTAGCGTCCTTGATGTCCCAGGTCGTCCCGAAATGGTCGCGGTGATAATTGAAACTCATGCAGGCGGTCGGCTGCTCTTCGGAACGGAGCGGGATCAGCAATTCGAACTTTAGGGATTGCTGCTTCTGGCTAACCGCCTTCATCTGGCCGACACGGCCGAAGAAGGGATCGGAGGCGTAGTCGACCCTGAACTTAAGGCCGAGATCGCGTGCGATATTTTGCGCGCGCACCATCCAGCGCTCGCGAAAATCTGAGACGTCGTCGGGGCTACCGATGCAGACATATTCGCGCATCCGAAACGACTGCAGCCGGTCGAGATGGCGCGACGGTTCGCGGCGGAAACAATCGGCAGCGACGTCAAAGCGAAGACCGCCTGATGGAAGCGGGCCGCGGGCCGCTGCGATCGGATAAACCGGATAGCAGGCGGCCGGCGAAAGGACGAGATCGGCCGGCGAGAGCGATGTCGTCCAGTCGCCGCCGGCATCGAAGCGGCTGACCGCGGAATGAATCTCACGCTCAGAGCCATGCAGGCCGCAGACGCAGCCGAGCAGGTTTGGAAAACTCTTCAGATAGCCGGATTTTTCGAGTTGCCCGCGGTTCATCACCGGGGGAAAGCGCATCACTTCGGTATTGGGCTCGCGATGCCGGGTGATCAGGGCGGCGAGCCGCTCGACCATGTCGTCGTACAGCGCGGTCCGGGCATAGACGCCGTCGGTGCCCATCTCGTGGAACAGGACGTCTGCGAGGTGATCCAGCGCATCGGCCGGTTGCGATGCAGTCTCAGGTGAAGCCGTTCGAATAATGACATTCATGTTCGGACTTTCATTGTTCTTGTCGAAGGAATTTTTGAGCTCAGTCGCGCAAGGAGATCGGCACCCCGCTCATCAGGCTTGCGGTCGCGATATTGGTGAGGATGCGGTCGTTGTTGATCATGATCGGCGCTGAGAGTACGTCGCGCAGATGCCGGCCGACGCTGAAGTCGCCGTCGTTGCGATAGCCTGACAGGCCGCAGGCGCGCATCGCAGCCATCACCGTCGCGACCGCAAGTTCGGAGGCTTCCACCTTGAGCAGGTTGATCTGGGACTGGAAGTCGAGCGACGCGAGCGCGCGCTCGTCATGCTCAAAGGCCGCATAGGTGTCGAGACTGGCCGTGATCACCGCGCGCAGTTTTGTCAGCGTCATCTTGGCCGTCGTAAAATGGGCGGCGGCGGGAGGCATCTGGCCGCCGGCGCCGCGGGCGGCCTTGCGGATAAAATTCTGCGCGCGTTCGACCGAAGCCGCGGCGATCCCGGCCCAGACCGAAGACCAGCAGAGATGCGCGACCGGCGTCATGGTCTGCGCATGAATCTTGTCGTAGGCCTCAGGAAAAATCTGTTCGGCGGTGCCTTTGAACTTCAGTTCGAAACCGGCGCTGCAAGTTCCGCGCATGCCGAGCGTCTCCCATGCGAGACTGGGCTCCAGCGTGTAATTGTCCTTGGTAATGGCCAACAGCACCTGGTCGGAGCCGGCGGCGTCATTGGCGCGGCGGGCGATGGTGACGATGCCGTCGGCCTGCGCGCCATAGGAAATGACGGTTGCGTTGCGAACCAGCGAGATCTCGCTGCCGGCGTGTTCGACGGCGGCCGTTGAGAAACGGATGTTGCCGCCGTTTTGTCCCTCCGTCGTCGATGACGCCAGCAGCATTTGTTCCGACGCCACGCGGCGCATCAGCTGTTCGTGCCAGTCGCTGCCGCTGCCGTGCCGCACCAGGCAGGCGACCTTGGTCTGGTGCATGGCAAAAATCATCGCAGTCGACGCGCAGGTGCGGCCGAGCGTGTAGCACATCTCGGTGAGGTCGGAGATCGACGCGTTGTCGCCGCCGAGGGCTTGCGGGATCTGAACCCCTAACAGCTTTTGCTGGCGCGCGGCGTCGATAGCCTTTTGCGGAAAGCGCGCGTCGCGGTCGACCGCCTCGGCCTCCGCTGCCGCTGCCGTCGCGACGGCTGCGGTTCGCTGTGGAAAGGAGCTGCGGTCGATGAAGAATTGCTCGCTGGTGCTGTGCTTTGTGGGGCTGCGTAGCCTGGCTTGCTGCACGTTCATGGCCGATATGCCTCGAGGGTTTGCGGTATGAAGAGCCGCGCGGGCGTCGCGCGTGATGCCACATCGATCGTTAAAACTTCCGACCGCGTTCCATGCTTAAGGATTTGATTCAAATGCGTCGATGAAATTCAAGGTAAACGGCGCTCGTTTCAACTTTAACGGTTAATCTGCGGTGTTCTGAATCGCAGAAACTTTGTGAATGGCGGTTAGCGTTAAGAACAAAATGCAGAGTTGCGTCAAAGGAGAGTAACTGTTCTTCGAACGGCCCGGGAGCTATAGAAGAGCTATAGGGGTGCATTCAGTTCGGTGCCGGCCGATCGAGCGATGTGAGTGGAATTTGAAGATGCAGGATTTTAACGTCACCGTTCAGGACCGCATCCTTGCGCTCGTCAAGGCCATCCTCGACCAGAACGCGATCACCGCAGAAGTTCATCCCGAGCAGCTATTGGTGGATATCGGGCTGACGTCGATGGACATGGTCAATCTGATGCTCGGCGTCGAAGCCGAATTCGATTTCACGATACCGCAAGCCGAGATCACGCCGGAGAATTTCCAGTCGGTCAAAACCCTGGAGCGGATGATCGTCGCGCAACTGGAGCCTGAAGCGGTGGCCTAAACCGTCGTCCAGGCGAAGGCCGCTTCGGGTGAAATTCGTAGGGTGGGCAAAGGCGCTTCTTAGCGCCGTGCCCACCATTCAATCCGACGGTGAGATGGTGGGCACGCCTCGCTTCGCCCACCCTACGGTCCGCGTCACGCGAGCAGTTCATTTGCCATCCGTCCAACAGTTGAGATAGCTTCACGCCATCCCGAAAACCCGCCCGAACACGGACGATCCCGATGAGCGATGAGCCCTACAAATCCTGGCAATGCCAGACCTGCGGCTACGTTTATGACGAGGAAAAGGGCGATCCGGACGAAGGCCTGGCGCCGGGCACAAGATGGGCTGATATTCCCGGCGACTGGGTTTGTCCAGATTGCGGCACCGCCAAGAGCGGTTTTGATATGGTCGAGATGTAAGTCTCTCGTCGTCCCGGCGAACGCCGGGACCCATAACCACCGAATGTTAGTTGTTAGAAAGCCGTCTGACCCCAGCGCTAAACCGAGAAGCCGCGGCGTATGGGTCCCGGCGTTCGCCGGGACGACGTTAGAGCAATCGTACCCGATACAAATTTGCCCGACGGGCAAATCAGCAAAAACCTGTCCAGCCCCATTTGCAAAAATATTTCTGTTTTTCCGAAATGCAAATCAGGCTATATGATTTGCCGTCCCGTCCCATTGAGGGGCGGTTCGCGATCGTCACGGACGCGGGGCGGGATGCGGTGGACGCGGATGCGCTCTTGACGAACGGCGCTGAGGCGGACGGAGAAGGCGTGTGGTCCTGACGCCCCGACGCTGGCGTCAAGTTCCTGAGAAGCAAGCTTCTCAGGGGCGACGGTGGCAAGAAAGCCCGGTCGCCGGGGAGAGCGCGCAGGAAACCGTTAAAACCATTGCGCGGGGAATGCTGGGTGA
>DATBYN010000281.1:0-2014 GCA_036513695.1 Bradyrhizobium sp.
TGTCCCGCTTCACCGTGCTTGATCTCACCCGCGTCCGTTCCGGCCCGACCTGCGTCCGGCAGCTGGCGGATTGGGGCGCCAATGTCATCAAGATCGATGCGCTATTGGAGGACGCCGCCGGCGAGCAGCCGGGTGGGCCGCGGCACGGTTCCGACTTTCAGAATTTGCACCGCAACAAGCGCGCGATGACGCTCAACCTGAAGGACCCGAGGGGCCTTGAGGTGTTTCAGCGGCTGGCGGCAAAGGCCGACGTGATCGTCGAGAACTTCCGTCCCGACGTTAAGGCAAAACTCGGAATCGACTATGAGAGCGTGCGGAAAATCAATCCGCGCATCGTCTATGGCTCTATCTCCGGCTTCGGCCAGGACGGCCCCTATCACAAGCGCCCCGGCTTCGACCAGATCGCCCAGGGCATGGGCGGGCTGATGTCGATCACCGGCGCGCCGGGCGGCGGCCCGATGCGGGTCGGCATTCCCGTCGCCGACTTAACCGCCGGGCTGTTCTGCGCCATCGGCATCCTCACGGCGTTGCTCGAGCGCGATGTCTCGGGCGAGGGCCAGTGGGTGCAGACCTCGCTGTTGCAGGCGCAGATCTTCATGCTCGATTTCCAGGCCGCGCGCTGGCTGATGGAAAAAGACGTCGCCAAGCAGGCCGGCAACAACCATCCGACCAGCATCCCGACCGGCGTGTTCAAAACCTCCGACGGCTATATCAACATCGCCACCACAGGCGGCCGCATCTGGGAGCGCTGCGCGCAAGCCATCGGCGCGCCCGAGCTTTTGTCCAATCCCGATTACGCCACGGCTCCCGCGCGCTCGAAGAACCGCGACGCGCTGAATGCCGAGATCGGCAAGCTCACCGAGAAGAAATCGACGGAGACCTGGGTCAGAGAGCTCAACGCCGCCGGCGTGCCCTGCGGCCCGATCTATTCCATCGACCAGATGTTCGACGACGCCCAGGTCAAGCATCTCGGCATCGCCCAGGACGTTCCCAACGCCGAAGACCGCCACATCCGCCTGGTCGGCCAGCCGGTCACGCTGTCACGCACCTCGAGCAGGATGGCGGTACGGCCACCGGAGTTCGGTGAGCAGACCGAGGAGGTGCTCGCGGAGTTTGGATTTACCGCAGACGAGATCGGGGCTCTGCGGCAGGGCAAAGTGGTGTGAGAAACCTCATGGAGGGGAGCGCGTCTTCGCGCGTCTCGAACCATGAGGCCCGTGGCCCATCCAGCTTGGCGACTGGGAGTTCAAGCGAGTCGCAGCGCCAGCAGGCTACTTGACCGCCTCGTCGGTGTGCGCGGGCTTGGTTGATCCAGGCGATTTGCCGCTCTCGATATCGGCCATCAATTCGAGTTGCGTCGCTTGGATCGACGGCGCGGCGACCTCATCCAGCGGCATCGCCGCCAGCGCGGCCATGCTGCTCGCCTGGCGGCTCGCGACGATCATCACTACGCAGACGATATAGAAGCCCGCGCCTAGCGCATACGTCCTGGCGATGCCGAATTCTATCGACAAGGCCATGCCCAGCACCGACGCAAACATCGACGTAATCCCGTTGGCGCTCCAAAAAAACGGAAGCAGTTCCGAGTGCCGGCGCCAGATGCTTAAGCCGAGCGGGAACATCATCCCCATGCAAAATGCCGGGGGTGCCAGCAGCAGTACCGACAACAGAATGCGCACGTCGGTGGTTTCCGATCGCGCCCAAGTGGTGAGTAAGGGAGTGAGTAACCCCGCCGCCACGAGCGTCGTCAGAAGCGCGACAACCCTGGCGATGACCGCGCCCGTTCGCGGCGAATTCGCACCAACCGTGGTGCTGCCGATCCCGCTAAAGAGCAGAACGGTGAACAGTACGACGCCCAGCCCGTAGACGGGATGACCAAGGAACACCATCAGCCGCTGCATCTGGGATATCTCGATCAGCATGAAGGCCATGCCGATCGCGCAGAAATAGGCCACGGGCGGCGTCAGCACCGACAACGGCATCCGCCTTGCCAGATGGACAACGGGACCGATGA
>DATBYN010000282.1:0-11720 GCA_036513695.1 Bradyrhizobium sp.
GGAGAGCTTTGAACCGCGCGGCGTCTCCCGCGTCAAAATTCCAGCGGTGCGTTGTCGACGACTTCTTTCATGACGAAGAAGGTTCGGGTCTGCCGGACGCCGGGCAGCGCGATCAGCTGGTCGCCATGGATCCGCTTGAAATCCGCGATGTCTTCTGCCCTGATCTTCAGGAAATAATCAAAATCGCCTGCGACCAGATGGCAATCGAGGATGAATTTCAGTTTGGCGACTGCTTTTTCGAACGCCGCAAAGCTCTCCGGTGTCGAGCGATCGAGCACGACGCCGACCATCACCAATGCGCCGCGGGCGACCTTGTGCGGCACGATCATCGCGCGGACGCGGCTGATATAGCCTTGCTCGAACAGCGCCTGTGTGCGGCGATGACAGGTCGCGGGGCTGACGTCGACCAGTTGCGCCAGTTCGGCGTTGCTGAGCCGCCCGTTGTCCTGGAGCAGGCGCAGCATCTTCAAGTCGATCCGGTCCAGCTTCGATGCCATGAAAGAATCTTTCATATTTTGACAGATTATTCGACGGTATACGGTCATACTGTAGAATGATGATCGGAATAGAGCAATTAATAGGCTAACTTCGAGAGCACCTTTCTCGCTCAAAATGCTAATTTCGAGCGCATCGGAGCAGCTGACAAAAGAGCACCTCGCATGCTGGAAAAATTCGAACGCTATCCCCTCACTTTCGGGCCGACCCATATCGAAAAGCTGGAGCGCCTCGGCGCACATCTCGGCGGCCAGGTCGAGCTCTATGCCAAGCGCGAGGACTGCAATTCGGGGCTTGCTTTTGGCGGCAACAAATTGCGCAAGCTCGAATACATTATTCCCGACGCGATCGCCTCCAACGCCGATACCCTGGTCTCGATCGGGGGCGTGCAATCGAACCACACGCGCATGGTCGCCGCAGTCGCGGCGAAAATTGGGATGAAATGCCGGCTGGTTCAGGAGAGCTGGGTGCCGCACGAGGACGCGGTCTACGACCGGGTCGGCAATATCCTCTTAAGCCGGATCATGGGCGCCGATCTCGAAATGGTCGACGAGGGTTTTGATATCGGCATCAGGCAAAGCTGGGAAGATGCGATCGCAGACGTGAAGGCAAAAGGCGGCAAGCCCTACGCTATTCCGGCCGGCGCGTCCGTGCACAAATATGGCGGGCTCGGCTATGTCGGATTCGCCGAGGAAGTGCGGGCGCAGGAAAAGCAGCTTGGGTTTGCCTTCGACTATATCGTCGTCTGCACCGTCACCGGCTCGACCCATGCCGGCATGCTGGTCGGCTTTGCCAAGGACGGTCGGGAGCGCAAGGTGATCGGCATCGACGCGTCGTTTACCCCCGCGCAAACCAAGGCTCAGGTGCTTGAGATTGCGCAGAACACCGCAAAGCTGGTCGAACTCGGCAAGGACATCGTCGCCGACGATGTCGTGCTGATCGAGGATTATGCGTATCCAGCCTACGGCGTTCCGTCGCAAGAAACCAAGGAAGCCATCCGGCTCTCCGCACGCCTCGAAGGCATGATCACCGATCCCGTCTACGAAGGTAAATCGATGCAGGGCATGATCGATCTCGTGAAGAAGGGCTATTTTCCGAAGGGAACGAAGATCCTCTACGCCCATCTCGGCGGCGCGCCGGCGATCAACGGCTACGCTTATGCGTTCCGGAATGGCTGAGTGTCGTAGGAACCTGGGGGCAATGTTCGGTTTCCCGGCGGCCGGTGATATTATCGCTGCATGAACCTGAAGGCCGTCCCTTTCCGTTCACCCAGTTCCGCATACGAGCAACAGGCCGAAAGCCTGCTCGCAGGGCACCGTGCCGCCGATCCTGCGGCCATCGATCTGTTCCACCGCAAGCATCCCCGCTTCCTCGACGAGAAGATCAAATGGCGGCCGAAATCCATCGCCGCTTCCGACATCCGTGACGCCGTCCTCACGCTCGATGATGCCCGGCTCGCGGTCGCCCGCACCTACGATTTCCTTGACTGGCCCTCGCTCGCCACATGGGTCGAGGCTGTCTCGCAGCATGGCCCCGTCCTCGAATTCGAATCCGCGGTCGAAGCCGTGGTCAATGGCGACCTGGCAGCGCTGGAAGACGCGCTCCGGCGCGATCCCGCTCTGGTCCGCGCCCGCTCAAGCCGCGTTTGCTGCTTCGATCCGCCGGCGCACCGCGTCACGCTGCTGCATTATGTGGCCGCCAATGGTGTCGAAGCCTATCGCCAGAAGACGCCGCCGAACGCGGTCGAGATCGCCCGCGCGCTGCTCCAGGCCGGCGCCGAGCCCGATGCGCTCGCCGACATGTACGGCGCCGAGTGCACCACCATGAGCATGCTGGTATCGAGCAGCCATCCGGCCGAGGCGGGACTTCAGGTGCCGCTCGTAGAGTTGCTGCTGGATTTCGGCGCCGCGATCGAAGGACGCGGCACACGGAAATGGGGAACACCGGTGTTCACCGCGCTTGCCTTCGGGATGCTCGATGCAGCCAAGGTTTTGGCTAAACGCGGCGCGCGCATCGATCTGCCCGCCGCCGCCGGACTGGGCCTGGTTGACGATGCCGCACGCCTGCTCCCGTCGGCGGAGCCCGAAGCGCGCCATCGCGCGCTCTCGCTCGCCGCGCAGCACGGACGTGCTGAGATCATTCGCCTGTTGCTCGACGCTGGCGAAGATCCCAACCGCTACAATCCGGCAAGCAATCATCCGCACACGACGCCCCTGCACCAGGCCGTCCTCTGCGGCCACGAGGCGGTGGTGCGGTTGCTGGTCGAGCGCGGCGCGCGGTTGGATATAAGGGACACGATCTGGCAGGGCACGCCGCTCGGTTGGGCGCTTTATGGGGGTGGCAGGGTGCATCCGCGGATCGCTGAGTGTCTGCGGTCCCTCGGCGCAGCGGAGTAGCACCAGTGAAAATGAGGAGGTGCCCTGATGACCAGTTTCGCGCCGTCCGGTGCTCTCGTCGCAATGCTGCCGTGCAACGATCTCGACGCGTCGGAGCACTTCTACAATCGCCTCGGCTTTGTGCGTCCCGATAGCGCAAGGCCGCCGGCCGGAGAAGCGGACACCTATCGCATGCTGACCAACGGCAAGGGTGGATACCTGCATCTGACGGATGCGGTGGAAGGCTGGCTCGTGCCAGGCCGAAACCCGTTCGGTCTTTATCTGTATCTTGAGGACGTCGACACTCTCGCAGCCGAATTCCGATCCGAAATCATTGGCAAGACCGCGCCGGAGGACAAGCCCTGGGGAATGTATGAATTTGCCCTTTCCGATCCGGACCAAACGCTGGTTCGCGTCGGCTGGCCGACCCGGCTTCGCCCATCGAAGTGAACCGGGGTCCAGCTTCGCGAGAGCTTAAAGCGCGGCTTCGGGTGCGAGTTCAGGGCTGACCGGCTGCAGGCCGCCGAACCGGCGTTCGCGTCCATGGAACGCGGCCAGCGCTTCCGCGAGATCTTCGCGCCCGAAATCCGGCCACATCCGATCGGTGAAATGCAGTTCGGCGTAGGCGCTCTCCCAGAGCAAAAAGTCGGACAGCCGCTTCTCGCCGCTGGTCCGGATCACGAGATCGACGTCACGAAGGCCTGATTCGCCTGTGATCAGATCGGAAAACTTTTCGCGGGTGAGATCGCCAGCGCCTGCGGCTTTTGCCACGGCATTGAGGATCGCGTCGCGGGCGGAGTAATCGACCGCGATGCGCAGATTGAGGACGTCGCCTTTTGCCGTCGCCGCCTCGGCGCGCCCGATCGCATCGGCGATGCCGCCGGGCAAGCGATCGCGGCGACCGATCACGGTAAGACGGACGCCGTTGCGGACCAGGCTTTCGACCTCGCTCGCCAGATAGAAGCGTAACAGCGTCATCAGCGCGGACACCTCCGCCTTCGGCCGGCGCCAATTGTCGCTCGAGAAAGCGTACAGCGTCAGTGTTCCCACCCCCTGGTCGGGCGCAGCTTCAACCACGCGCCGGATCGCCTCGACGCCGGCTTCGTGGCCGCGCAGCCGCGACAGCTGCCGCCGCGTGGCCCATCGTCCATTGCCATCCATGATGATGCCGACGTGAAGTTTGGACGCGAGCTTGGATTGAAGTTTGGATGAGAGATTGCTTTGCATTACAAAGCGTCCTTTCAAAAAAAGGGGCTCGATCAGGCGGGAAGGATGCGGAGCTTGCCGGCGGCGGCGTCTTCCCTGCCGGCGGCCTTGGCGGCGTCGCGCACCAGCCCCTCGAGCACGGCCAAATAGTCGAGAAAGCGGCGGCGGCCGGTTTTCGTCAGCCGGCACGAGGTGTGCGGCCGGTTGCCTTCGTAACCTTTTGTCACCTCGACCAGTCCTGCTTCCTGCAACACCCCGAGATGACGGCTGAGATTGCCATCGGTCAATCCGCACAGCTGTTTGAGATCGGCGAACGCCAATCCCGTCGGATGCGCCATCAGCGAGGTCAACAATCCGAGCCTGGCCTTCTCGTGCATCACCCGATCAAGGCCGTCATAGGAAAACGGCGCGTTGTTCGATTCAGTCTTCGGCATCGGCTTCTCCGGAGGCGAAATGGAGGATCGCGGCCATCAGGAACTGGCCGAACACGAACGGCAGGCCCATGGTCCAGGGCGACAGCGCGTGGCTCTGGCTTGCCAGCAATAGCGTCGCAAAACCGGCCACGAAATACCAGGCGCCGCCAAGCGCGACCGTGCGCGGCAGCGAGCGGACGGATGCGAACACCCCGAGGCTGACAAACACTTGCCACAGCCCCGGCAGCATCCACAGCGTCTCCGGCGCGAACTTCCACAGCATCGCCGCAAGCGAGGCACCGGCAACGGTCGCCGGAAGAAACTGCTCGACCGCCTGACGCACCATGGCGTCGGCCAGCCCGGAATGATGCCGGCGCGAGCGCGCCTGCATCTCGATCCAGATCATGGCCCCCGACAGCAGCGCCGCCGCGCCCCAGCCGATGAAAAAGGCCAACGGATGGCCGGTCGGGTCGTCGAGCCACCAGAATTGCGCGACCGCCGTGAACAGCGCCACGCCGCCGGTAGCAGCGACGGTTTCCGGACCATAGCCGCGAAACGCCGTGCCGGCGGCAATCTGGTTGCGAATGGTGAAGATATCGGCCAGCGCCTTGTCGAGATCGCGCATGTTTCAACCACCCCAATAACTTTGCAATACAAAGTAAGCGTCATCTCGGAATAAATGCAAGCCCCGCCGCTCAAAGCCGGATGCATTTATTGTGCAGGAATTGCGGTGATCCTTGCGAGGAGCCGTCGGGCTCGCCGGATGGATGACATAGTGCTGAATAGCCAGCGGGTCGCGCGAACGCGCGCCTGAAGGCATATTTCGCACGTTCCACTGATTCCTGGCACGGATTTGACGCGGGGATAATCTGGCTATATTATAGCCAGAATGCCTTTCGAGATTGTCCTGGCCCCCGAAGCCGTCGAAGATTTCAGGAGGCTGCGCGCGAACGTTCGAGCCGACCTGCGGGCGGCGCTCGAAACGCATCTGCGGCACGAACCGAAAAAAGTCAGCCGAAGCCGCATCAAGCGGCTACGCGGACTCCGCCAGCCGCAATATCGGCTTCGCGTCGGCGACATACGAATATTCTACGATGTGACAGGCACGACCGTCCAAATCCTGGCGATCGTGGCCAAATTGGAGGCAGACTCATGGCTCGCACAATTCGCAGATCCGGAGTGAAGGAAGTTCCGCTCTCCGAGATCAAGGACGATCTGTCCCGATATCTTCGTGAGGCCGAGACGCAAGAGATCGTCATTACACGTCACGGCAAACCGGCAGGCGTGCTCATTGGCTTCGAATCGGAGGAAGATTGGTTTGAATATCGACTTGAAAACGACCCTCGATTTCTGCGTCGAATCGAGCAGGCGCGCAACAGTCTGCATGCCGGGCGTGGGCTAAAGCTGGAGGACGTCGAATCCGAATAGGGACCGGACCACGTAGCGTTGTGTTTCCGACGGTCGTACCAATGCGCGCCCTCAGCAAAGCGGCCGTGACCTTGATCTGTCGCGTGACAAGCACTTTATAAGGGTGTCCCACCAGCAACAGGCCGACCCCATGACCGTCCACGACCGCAACATCTCGGCACCGATCGATCCGGTAAAACTCGAACGTCTCGCCGAAGTGGCGGTCAAGGTCGGGCTGCAGCTGAAAGCCGGCCAGGACCTATTGGTGACGGCGCCGGCGGCTGCGCTGCCGCTGCTGCGCAAGGTCGCGGAATATGCCTACAAGGCCGGTGCCGGTCTGGTGACGCCGATCCTATCGGACGACGCCGTCACGCTGTCGCGTTATCGGTTCGCACCCGACGACAGTTTTGATCGCGCCGCCGGCTGGCTTTACGAGGGGATGGCGAAGGCGTTTGACGCCAACAGCGCACGGCTCGCCATCGTCGGCGACAATCCGATGCTGTTGTCTGGCGAAGATCCCGCCAAGGTCGCGCGCGCGAGCAAGGCCAATTCGATCGCTTACCAGCCGGCGCTGCATAAGATCGTCAATTTCGACGTCAACTGGAACATCATCGCTTATCCAAACGCGGCCTGGGCGAAGCTGGTTTTTCCCGGCGACGAAGAGGATGTCGCCATTGCAAAGCTGGCAGACGCGATCTTCGCGGCTTCGCGCGTCGACAACGATGACCCGATCTCTGCTTGGCACAAACACAATGCGGCGCTGCGCAGCCGGACCGAATGGCTCAATGCCCAGTGCTTCCACGCGCTGCAGTATTCCGGACCCGGCACCGACCTCACCGTCGGGCTCGCCGACGGTCATGAATGGGTGGGAGGTGCATCGACTTCGAAGAATGGCATCACCTGCAACCCAAATATTCCGACCGAGGAAGTGTTCACCACCCCGCATGGCCGCCGCGTCAGCGGCCGTGTCGTCAGCACCAAGCCGCTGTCCTATCAGGGATCGCTGATCGACAGCATCGCGGTGCGGTTCGAAGAGGGGCGCATCGTCGAAGCAAAAGCCACGCGCGGCGAAGAGGTCTTGAACAAGGTGCTGGACACCGACGATGGCGCGCGCCGGCTCGGCGAAGTGGCGCTGGTGCCGCATTCATCGCCGATCTCGAAAAGCGGGCTGTTGTTCTTCAACACCCTGTTCGACGAGAACGCCGCCTCTCACATCGCGCTCGGCCAGTGCTACTCGAAATGTTTTGTCGGTGGCGACAAGCTGACGCCAGAGCAGATCGCAGCGCAGGGCGGCAACAAGAGTTTTATCCACATTGACTGGATGATCGGTTCGGACAAGATCGACATCGATGGCGTCCATGCCGACGGCCGCCGCGTGCCGGTGTTCCGCAAGGGCGAGTGGGCCTGACGGGCGGCGTGGCGCAAGGCAATTTGCGTCCTTGTTGAGACATCACTGGAGCCGGTTCTTGTGAAAGCGCCCGCCCTTCATGATCACCGAAAGGTGTTGGCCTTGCTCCTGAAGCAGCTTCAGGTTCTTTAGCGGGTTGCCGTCGACGACCAGCAGATCGGCGAAGGCACCCGGCTTCAGGCAGCCGAGCTTGCCCTCCATGCGTACGACCTCCGCGCCGATCGTGGTGGCCGAACGGATGATCTCGGCCGGCGAGAGCACCCGGGCGCGGAGCGTGAACTCGTCCGACTGCGCCACCTGCAACTGGCCGAGCAGGTCGGTGCCGTAGGCGACCGGGACGCCGTGACGCTTGCAGATTTCGAGCGATTTTAGGGCCCCGTCGATGACGAGGTCGTTCTTGGCCAGCATGTCCGACGTCATGCCGTATTCGGCGGCATGCTTCTTCATCTCGAAATAGGTGACGAGATTGGCGACCAGGAACATGCCCTTCTCGGCCATCAGTTTTGCCGACGCATCGTCGATAAGATTGCCGTGCTCGATGGTGCGCACGCCAGCATGCGCCGCGCGGGTGATGGCTTCCGGCGTGTACGCGTGCGCGCAGACATAGCGCCCGAAGGCGCGTGCCTCTTCCACGGCGGCCGTCACCTCGTCGACCGAGAACTGCAGGCTGTCGAGCGGATCGTAGGGCGAGGCGACGCCGCCGGACATCATGATCTTCACCTGGTCGCAGCCTTGGCGCATCTCCTCGCGCACGGCGCGGCGGACTTCGGAGACGCCGTCCGCGATGCCCATGGCGAACGTCAGCGCGTTGCAGCAGTGGCAGCGCGCGCCCAAATCAGTACGGCGGCGGCTGTCGCTATGGCCGCCGGTGGGGCCGATCGCACGCCCGGCGATGAACAGCCGTGGTCCCGCCAGCAATCCTTTGTCGGTCGCTTCCTTCAGGCCCCAGTCGGCGCCGCCGGTGTCACGCACGCTGGTGAAGCCGCGGTTAAGCATCTTGCGCATCAGCGCGGCGGCGCGCGCGGTCATCAGCGTTAGCGGCATGCTTTCCAGATTGCGGATCGCGACCTCGGACAGCACCACATGCACATGGCTGTCGATCAGGCCGGGCATCAGCGTGCGCCCACCGCAGTCGATGACGCTGGCCGTTGTAAGCTTGATTGGCTGGGCCGAGACTTCCTTGATGCTGTCGCCTTCGACGATCAGTTCGTGGCCGCCAAGCAATTCCCCGGCGTCGGGATCGAGCATCTGGAAATTCTTGAAATGGTAGACATCCATGGCCGGATTCCCGATCGCTCGCGCATCGATCGAAATGTCCTATGCTGATGCGCTTGCGTCAATGAACAAACGCCGCGGAAGCGCGCCTGACAGTTATTGCGCTCTTACCGCCAAACGCAGGCTGCTCATCAGGCAGCCGACCGCGGCGAATGCCGCGCCGAGCACCAGCGCGAATGTGGCGCCTTCACGGCCGGCGAGGCTGAAGCAGAGCGCCGCCAGCGCCGCGCCGATCGTCTGCCCTGTCAGCCGGGCCGTTGCTACGATGCCGCTCGCGCCTCCGCTGCGGCCGGGAGGCGCGCTGGACATCAGCGCCTTCAAGTTCGGGGCCTGGAAAAAGCCAAATCCAAATCCGCAGATGGCCATGCGCCAAACGATGTCGGCGACATGCGGGCTCGCCGGAAGCATCGCCAGTAGCGCCATGCCGACGCCGAGCAATGCGAGGCCGAGGCTGCCGAGGATTCCCGCGGGGTAGCGATCGGATAGACGTCCCGCAATCGGCGCCATCACCGCGACCACCAGCGGCCAGGGGGTCATGAAGAAGCCGGTCTCGACTTGCGAGCGGCCCAGAATGTCCTCGAAATAAAATGGCAGCGAGACGAAAGCCAGGCCCTGGACCGTGAACGAGCAGATCGAAGTGGCCGCGGACAGCGCGAACAGCGGCCTGCGGAACAGGTCGATCGGCAGCATCGGCGCCGGATGATCCGCCTGTCGGCGGATTACAACCCAGCCCAGCACTACCGCGACAGCCAGCTCGAGCGACACGAGTTCGGGCCGGGCGTGATGCGCCGCGCTGCCAATTCCCAGCATCAAAAGGCCGAGACAGCCTGCCGCCAGCAGTGCGCCGAGAAAATCGAAGGCATGCGTCGCTCTCGGGGTGCGCGGCAACGTCTTCAAGCCGATCAAGATCGCAACCAGGCCGAAGGGAATGTTGACGGCAAACAACCAGCTCCAGGGTCCGACCGCTAAAATGCCGGAGGCGATCGTCGGGCCCAGCGTGAAGGCGGTCGCGACCACCATCGCATTGTATCCGAAACCGCGGCCCTGCAGGTGCCCCGGATAAATGAAACGAACCAGCGCCGTATTCACGGCCATGATGCCGCTGGCGCCGAGGCCCTGCAGCACGCGCGCGACCAGCAGGCTCTCCAACGACCAGGCCCAGGCGCAGAGCAGCGACGCCAGCGTGAACAGCAGAAGGCCGCCGAGATAGATCCGGCGGTGACCAACGATTTCGCCAAGCGCTGCGAGCGGCAGCAGGGTTGCCGCGAGCGCAATTTGATAGGCATTCACCACCCAGATGACATCGGCCGGGCCGACATGCAGATCGGAAGCGATCGCGGGCAGGGCGATATTGGCGATCGCCGTATCGAGCGAGGCCATCGCGACCGCGGTGAAGATCGCCGCCGACGCCCACCCCCGGCGGTCCGCCGGCAAGCCATCGATCGCAGCCGGACGCTCCGCCGAGATTATTTCCGTCGACATCGAAAAGGGCTCTCCAGATTGACGCATCATTTAATGCGAATATCGCCCGGCCAGCAGGCGGCTCCTTGCATGCCGCTTATGCGCGCGGAAAAGCCGAAAAATGCCGGAAATCAAGGCGCCCGATTGGCGGCGTCAGGAGGGTTTCGGCGCCGTGGCGGCGCGGCCCTGAACCTTGCCAGCCAGAACGGCTTCATTATATCTGGGCTTTCCTCCTTCAACTTAAGCGAGCCCGACAATGACGACGGAAACGATTGCCGAGCATAAGCCATTTCAGGCCGAAGTGGCCGAGCTGTTGAACCTGATGGTGCACTCGGTTTATTCGGAGACCGACATTTTCCTTCGCGAGCTGATCTCGAACGCCTCCGACGCCCTCGACAAGCTGCGTTACGAGGCGATCGCGAACCCCGATCTGACCGCCGACGGCGAGCCGCCGAAGATCCGCATCGTGCCCGACAAGACGGCCGGCGCGCTTGCCGTGATCGACAACGGCATCGGCATGGACCGGCAGGAGCTGATCGACAATCTCGGCACCATCGCGCGCTCCGGCACCAAATCATTTTTGTCGCGTCTTACGGAGGCCAAGGACGGCGCCGGCCTGATCGGCCAGTTCGGGGTCGGGTTTTACGCGGCCTTCATGGTCGCCGATCGCATCGTCGTCACCAGCCGCCGCGCCGGAACAAGCGAAGTCTGGACCTGGACGTCGTCGGGCGGCAACGGATTCGATATCGCCCCGGCGAGTGAGGAAGATGCAAAACGCATCGCGCGGGGCACCGAAATCGTGTTGCACCTAAAACCCGACGCGAAAAAATATCTGGAAGCTTACGAGATCGAACGGATCGTCAGCGCCTATTCCGACAACATCCAGTTTCCGATCGAGCTCAAGGCAGAAGAGGGCGAGCAGCGCCAGATCAATTCGGCGAGCGCATTGTGGCAGCGGCCGAAATCGGAGCTGACGGCGGAAGACTACAAGCAGGCCTATCGTTCGATCGCCGGCGCCTTCGACGAGCCGGCGCTGACGCTGCACTATCGCGCCGAAGGGCGGCAGTCCTATGCGGTTTTGTTGTTTGCGCCCTCGACCAAGCCGTTCGATCTGTTCGAGCCCACCCGCAAAGGGCACGTCAAACTCTATGTCCGTCGCGTCTTTATCGCCGACGATGCTGATTTGTTGCCCGGCTATCTCCGCTTCATCCGCGGCGTCATCGACAGCGAAGACCTCCCGCTCAATATTTCCCGGGAAATGCTGCAGAACAATCCGCAGCTTGCGCAGATCAGAAAAGCCGTCACCGGCCGGGTGATTGGCGAATTCGAAAGCTTGAGCGACAAAGAGCCCGAGACGTTTACGAAGATTTGGGACGCGTTCGGTCCGGTCATCAAGGAAGGCATCTGGGAAGATTTCGAACGGCGCGAAAAACTGCTGGCGCTGTCGCGCTTCACCACGACCGCCGGCGAGAAGCGGTCGTTGAAGCAATATGCCGAGAGCCTGAAGCCGAACCAGACCGAAATCTATTATCTCGTCGGTGACAGCATCGAACGGCTGAAGTCGAACCCCAAGCTGGAGCAGGCCAACGCCCGCGGCATCGAGGTGTTGCTGCTGACCGATCCGGTCGATGCGTTCTGGACCTCGGCGCCAACCGATTTCGGCGGCAAGCCGCTGAAGTC
>DATBYN010000283.1:0-3298 GCA_036513695.1 Bradyrhizobium sp.
TCTTGCAGCGAGACTATTTGCGTATAGTGACTGGCAAATGTCGTCTTGAGCTCGTCGACGACGCGCTGGCGCAGCCGCGCACCATCGGCCGGTCCGATCTTCTGCAGGAAGGGAGTTAGCAACCAGCCCCCGACGCCCCAGGCCATGCCGAACCCGCGGTTCAGCTCGGTCGGGCGCAAATCGAGACCGCCATAGATATAGACCTGCTTGTGCACGCTCGATCCGTAGCGGCTGTAGACTTTTGCGGTCTTGTTGATCGCCGTCTCCATGCCGGTGAGAATCTGGCCCGCCAGCTTGCCGCCACCGATGGCGTCGAACGCGATCGTCGCGCCGGTTTCGACCAGCGCATCGGTCAGATCGTCCATGAAGCTCGCTGCGGTGGAATCGACGACATGCCTGGCGCCGATCTTGCGCAGGATGCCGGCCTGCTCCTCGCTGCGCACGATATTGACCAGCCCGATGCCGTCCTTGAGGCAAATCTTGTTGAGCATCTGCCCGAGATTGGAAGCGGCCGCGGTATGCACCAGCGCCTTGTGGCCTTCGCGACGCATGGTCTCGGTCATGCCGAGCGCGGTCAGCGGATTGACGAAACAGGAAGCGCCCTCGGCAGGCGTAATGCCGGCCGGCAGCGGCAGGCATTCGGCAACCCGCAGGCAGCGATATTGCGCATACATCGCGCCGCCGATCATGGCGACGGTTTTGCCCATCAGCGCTTTCGCCGCATCCGATGATCCGGTCTTGATCACGATGCCGGCGCCCTCATTGCCGACCGGCATCGATTCATCGAGCCGTCCTGCCATGGCCCTCATGCCGGCCTCCGGCACTTTTGCGGTGATGACGGGGGAATCCTTGGAGCCGGACGCTTTCGCCGTTGTCATGTCTGCGGCGCCGACCAGGAGTCCAAGATCCGACGGATTGATCGGCGAGGCCTCGACGCGCACGACGACTTCGTCGGGACCGGGCTCGGGTGTCGGCACGCTTGCCAGCGATATCTCGAGTTCGCCGCCGTTCTTGATCAGCGAGCGAAGCTGCAGCCCGGTCGTGGTGTCGGTGCTCATCTAAAATCCTCCCTATTTCGGCTTGGCCGAATTCGGCCGGGAGTGTTCTCACGTTGGCCAGGAAACGCAAGCCTGCCTGGCCAACACAATTTCGTTGTTTTGTCGGTTTGACGTTGGCGAGAAGTTTAGCGCAGCGCCTTCAGCGCCGCCTTCCCCGCATATTTCGCCTGGGCCCCCAATTCCTGCTCGATGCGCAGCAATTGATTGTACTTCGCGGTGCGATCGGAGCGCGCCAGCGAGCCGGTTTTGATCTGGCCGCAATTGGTGGCGACCGCGAGATCGGCAATGGTCGAATCTTCGGTCTCACCCGAGCGGTGCGACATCACGGCGGTGTAGGCGGCCTTATAAGCCATCTCGATCGCGCTCAGCGTTTCCGTGAGCGTGCCGATCTGGTTGACCTTGACCAGGATGGAATTGGCGAGGCCGCCTTTGATGCCGTCGGCAAGCCGCGTCACATTGGTGACGAACAGATCGTCGCCGACCAGTTGGCATTTGTTGCCGATCAGGTCAGTCAATTCCTTCCAGCCCTCCATATCGTCTTCGGACATGCCGTCCTCGATCGAGACGATCGGATAGCGCGATGCGAGATCGGCGAGATATTTGGCCTGTTCGGAGCGCGTGCGGACCTTGTTCTCGCCGCCATAGACGTAATTGCCGTCCTTGAAGAATTCGGTGGCCGCGCAATCCAGCCCCAGCATGACGTCGTCGCCCGCTTTGTAGCCGGCCTTGCCGATCGCAGCCATCACGAACTCGAGCGCGGCATCGGCCGACGGCAGGTTCGGCGCAAAGCCGCCCTCGTCGCCGACATTGGTATTGTGGCCGGCCTTTTTCAATTCGGCTCGCAGGGTGTGGAAAATCTCCGAACCGCAGCGCAGCGCTTCGGCAAAAGTCTTGGCGCCGACCGGCAGGATCATGAACTCCTGAAAATCGATCGGGTTGTCCGCATGCACGCCGCCATTGATAATGTTCATCATCGGCACCGGAAGCGTCCGCGCCGAGGTGCCACCGACATAACGATAGAGCGGCATGTCGAAGGATTCCGCCGCGGCTTTGGCGCAGGCGAGCGAGACGCCGAGGATGGCGTTGGCCCCTAACCGGCTCTTGTTCGGCGTGCCGTCGAGATCGATCATGGCCTGGTCGATCTGAACCTGCTCCTCGACGCCCATGTCGTTCAGGGCTTCAAAGATCTCGCCGTTGACCGCGGCGACCGCCTTCTGTACGCCCTTGCCGAGGTAGCGTGACTTGTCGCCGTCACGCAGCTCGACCGCCTCATGCGCGCCGGTGGAGGCGCCCGACGGCACCGCCGCCCGCCCCATCGAGCCGTCTTCCAGCACGACGTCGACCTCGACGGTCGGATTGCCACGGCTATCGAGAATTTCGCGGCCGATGATGTCGACGATGGCGGTCATGGGTGCCTCATTGGAAAATGCGGGGAATTGGAGGATCGGCGCTGCTTCTACAGCAAGGTTTTGGCGCGGAAAAGGCCGCGGGTGCCCGTGACGTCGCCGAACGAATTGTCTAGAGCCCCGTTTCGATTGAATCGAAACGGGGCTCTAGATTCCTGATTTGACGCGTTTTCTTGACGCGAACCGGTTTCCACTTCGCTTGAAAACGCTCTAATAACCCGGCAGCGGAGAACCACCATGTTGAAAACGCCCCCCAAATCCTCGAAATCGAAAGTCCTCCAGCTCGGCCGCGCCGTGGAATGGCCCAAGACGCCCGACGAAGCCCAAATCGACCGCGTGCCCAATCCGCAAAGGGACACCAATTACGTGGTTCGCTTCACGGCGCCGGAATTCACCTCACTCTGCCCGGTCACCGGCCAGCCCGATTTCGCTCATCTGATGATCGACTATGTGCCCGGGCAATGGCTGCTCGAATCGAAATCCCTAAAACTCTATGTCGCGAGTTTTCGCAATCATGGCGCATTCCACGAGGATTGCACGGTTCTGATCGGCAAACGGATCGCCGACGAGATCAAGCCGAAATGGCTGCGCATCGGCGGCTATTGGTATCCGCGCGGCGGCATCCCGATCGACGTGTTCTGGCAGACCGGCAAACTGCCGAAGGGCATGTGGGTACCGGATCAGGGCGTCGCGCCCTATCGCGGCCGGGGGTGATCCGGTTCGCAATTTGAATGCAAGTCGCGACGACGTGCTGAACCAGCATGCGGTGCTGCGGCAACAAAGCGCGCGTTGCGATCTGATTGCCGCCGGCTTTTCAGCGCGATGTCTTGATCT
>DATBYN010000284.1:0-3765 GCA_036513695.1 Bradyrhizobium sp.
AGCAACAGCGTATTCAACAGTGGCAGATGCCAGGGATCGAAGGTCTCGATGCCCTTGGGCGGCCAGACGCCGCCGAACAGCGCATCGCGGGTGGCATGCACGGGGTCGGCCGGGAACAGCGCCGAATTGAAGAAGGCCCAGAACCAGGCGACGAAGAACATCACCTCGGAGGCGATGAACAGGATCATGCCGTAGCGATGGCTGATCTGCACCACGCGGGTGTGGTCGCCTTTATACTGCGCCTCGCGGATCACATCGGTCCACCAGCTCGCCATGGTGTAGAGCACGCCAATGGTGCCGATGCCGAAAATGATCGGCGCCGCCGCCGTCATGTGGTGCATCCAGAGGATCGCACCCACCGCCATGATGAAGGCCGAGATCGATCCGACGATCGGCCACGGACTGGGATCGACGAGATGGTAGTCGTGATGCTTGACTTGCGCCGTAGCCATTTTAAGTCTCTCCTTAGCGGTGCCGTGCTATTCGGCACGTATTCGTCTCAAAAATCAATTCCTGCGCCCCAAAATCGCGATGACCATCGCTGTCATCACAGGGCTCCCTTTGGTTTGTCCGGTTCGCTTGCCGCCAGCGGTCTGGGGGCCGGATCGCGCACAGGGTAGAAGGTATAGGACAAGGTGATGGTGTTCAGCCCGTCATTGTCGCTGTCTTTGACCAGTTCAGGATCGACATAAAACACCACCGCCATCTCGCGCTTCTCGCCCGCCGCCATGGTCTGTTCGGTGAAGCAGAAGCAGTTGAGCTTTTGGAAATACGCGCCGACCGTCAGCGGCGCCACGTTGTAGGCCGCCTGCCCGGTCGTGGTCCGCGCCGATTGATTGGTCACGGTGTAATACACGGTGACGACCTGGCCGATGTTGACTTCGATCTCGGCCTGCTCCGGCTCGAATTTCCACGGCAGCCCGGGCGCGACATTGGAATCGAAACGTACCGCGATTTTTCGCGAGAGCGGCGCGGAGGAAGGCGCCGAGGTCGCGACCTGCGTCGTACCGTTAAAGCCGGTTGTGCGGCAGAACCAATTGTAAAACGGCACCGCCGCATAGGACGCGCCGACCATCAGCGCCACCACCAGCCCGCAGATGCCAGCCACCAGCACGTCGCGGGTCAGGCGAGGCTTGGCTGGCGTTGGCTTACTGGTCGGCTCCAAGTCCATCATGCGATTTCGATCATACTGGCTTCAATCAGAGCGGCCGGTTCAATACGGCCGGCCCCTTGACGAGGGTGACCGCGAAAAACAACAGGACGAGCACGCCGAGCGCGAGCGCAATCGCGATCGAACGCTGGCGACGGCTTTTCTTCTGCGCCTCGGTGAGGACGATTCCATCTGGCCTATCTTTGTCGTCCATTGCGTCGCCATGCGCCCCCTACCAGAAGACCAGTGGCGCGAGCGCGTGAGCGACGACCTCGAGCAGCAAGGTCGCGAACAGCGCAAACAGATAAAGGATCGAGAATGCAAACAATCTTCGAGTCGCCCGCAGCGCCGCGCTGCCTTGGCGATGGCGATAAACGTTGACCGCAAGCGCCAGCATGACGGCGCCGAGAATGAGCGAGGTCACGCCATAGACCGCGTCGAAATAGCCGAGCGGCCAGGGCGCCGCGGCGACCGCGACCAGCACGATCGTATAAAGCAGGATCTGCAGCCGCGTCGCATCGGGGCCGGCGACCACGGGAAGCATCGGCACACCCGCGCGCGCGTAATCGTCGCTGCGAAACAGCGCCAGCGCCCAGAAATGCGGCGGGGTCCAGAAGAAGATGATCAGAAACAGAAGCCACGGCTCGACCGACAGCGAACCGGTCGCCGCCGCCCACGCCACCACCGGCGGCAGCGCGCCGGCCGCGCCGCCGATCACGATGTTCTGCGCGGTCCAGCGCTTCAGCGCCATGGTGTAGATCACGACGTAGAAGAAGATGGTGAACGCGAGCAGCGCGCCCGCGACCCAGTTGACGAGGATGCCGAGCGTCATCACCGCGAAGAAAGCCAGCGTCAGGCCGAACGTCATCGCTTCCGGCGGGGTGATGCGGCCGCGCGGGATCGGCCGGTTGGCGGTGCGCGTCATCTTGGCGTCAATGTCGCCCTCGAGCGCCATGTTCAGCGCGCCCGAGGCGCCGGCGCCGACCGCGATGCACAGCAGCGAGGTGAAGGCGAGCACCGGGTGGAAATGGCCCGGCGCGATCACGAGCCCGACCAGCGCCGTGAAAATCACCAGCGACATCACCCGCGGCTTCAACAGCGCCACATAGTCGGCAACGTCGGCCTCGGAAATCCGGGGCGACAGCTCGATAGCGTTGTGATCGGCAACCGACAAGATCTGGTCTCGCTTATCTAAAAAGGACCGCGGCGCCGTCCGGCGCCGCGTTTCTCGATTACTGTACCCGCGGCAGCACTTCGAACTGGTGGAACGGCGGCGGCGACGGCAGCGTCCATTCCAGCGTGGTGGCACCCGCGCCCCACGGATTGGCGCCGGCCTCCTGCTTGCGCATGAACGCATCGATCACGCCATAGATGAAGATCAGGACGCCGAAGCCGGAGATGTAAGAGCCGATCGAGGACACCAGGTTCCAGCCTGCGAACGCGTCGGGATAATCCACGTAACGCCGCGGCATGCCGGAGAGGCCTAAGAAGTGCTGCGGGAAGAACACCAGATTGACGCCGACGAAGGTGAACCAGAAGTGCAGTTTGCCGATGGTCTCCGAATACATGTAGCCCGACATTTTCGGGAACCAGTAGTACCAGCCGGCGAAGATCGCGAACACCGCGCCGAGCGACAGCACGTAGTGGAAGTGCGCGACCACGTAATAGGTATCCTGCAGCACGCGGTCGACGCCGGCATTGGCGAGCACGACCCCGGTAACGCCGCCAAGGGTGAACAAAAAGATAAAACCGACCGCCCACAGCATCGGCGTCTTGAACTCGATCGAGCCGCCCCACATCGTGGCGATCCAGGAGAAGATTTTCACGCCCGTTGGCACCGCGATCACCATGGTGGCGGCAACGAAATAGGCCTGCGTCGCCGACGACATGCCGACCGTGTACATGTGGTGCGCCCACACCACGAAGCCGATACCGCCGATCGCGACCATCGCATAGGCCATGCCGAGATAGCCGAACACGGGCTTCTTGGAGAAGGTCGAGACGATCTGGCTGACCATGCCAAAACCAGGAAGGATCAGGATGTAGACTTCGGGATGGCCGAAGAACCAGAACAGGTGCTGGAACAGCACCGGATCGCCGCCGCCTTCGGCCGAGAAGAAGGTGGTGCCGAAATTACGGTCGGTGAGCAGCATGGTGATGGCGCCGGCGAGTACCGGCAGCGACAATAGCAGCAAAAACACCGTCACCAGGATCGACCACACGAACAGCGGCATCTTGTGCAAGGTCATGCCGGGCGCGCGCATATTAAAGATCGTGGTGATGAAGTTGATGGCGCCGAGGATCGAGGAGGCCCCGGCAAGGTGGATCGACAGAATCGCGAAATCGACCGCCGGTCCCGGATGGCCCGAGGTCGACAGCGGCGCGTACAACGTCCAGCCCGCGCCGACGCCGTTGGCGCCCGGTTCACCCTCCATGAAGGAGGAAGTCAGAAGCAACGCGAAGGAGGCTGGCAACAGCCAGAACGAGATGTTGTTCATGCGCGGGAACGCCATGTCGGGCGCGCCGATCATCAGCGGCACGAACCAGTTGCCGAAGCCGCCGATCATCGCCGGCATCACCATGAAGAAGATCATGATCAGGCCGTGCGAGGTCAC
>DATBYN010000285.1:0-2416 GCA_036513695.1 Bradyrhizobium sp.
TGGCGGGGGCGCCGGCGCCCTCCGAGCCGATCGTGGTCTACACCGGTCCGACCCGGACCGGTGCCGCATTGATCGCCGCCGAGACCGCGGACGCCGACAAGCAGGCGCCGAAGCATCGCGGCAAGAAGACGCGAGTGGCAGACAAGAAGTCCGACAGTACCAGCGAGCCGAAGGCCGGCGGCAAAGATGCCGCCAAGGACGCAAAGTCGGACGCCAAGCCCGCCGAGCCGAAATCCGTCAAGCACGCTAACGCCAAGCCCGATGGCGCCACCAAGCCAGCTGACAACAAGCCGGCCGCAGCGGCCGATAAGCCGGTCGTAAAACCGGCAAAGCCCAAGGCGGTCGCAAAGCCCAAGAGCACGACCAGCGAGGCCAAGCCGGCGGATCAAAAGACCGCCGCCGAGCCCCACACGTAGGGCCGGTTTCGGCCGCCCGGAGCCCGCCCGCTCTTAACCAACGCCGCGCCGCTTAAGCGCCGGCGCTTGCCATTGGCTGCCGCTTTCTCAATACTGCCCAAAATCAATGCCGCCCAACGAGGCGTCCCGCGGCAACAAGCGGGGAAGGAAACCGGAAGGGGAAATACCATGGAGCGGATCTGGCTTAAGCAATATCCGGCCGGCGTGCCCGCCGATATCGACGTCACCCAGTACATCTCCCTCGTCGAGCTCTTGGAGGAAAGTTTCGCGAAGTTTTCCGATCGCAAGGCTTTCATCTGCATGGACAAGTCGATCAGCTACCGCGATCTCGACGAGATGTCGCTGGCGCTTGGCGCCTATCTGCAGAGCAAGGGCCTGCAAAAGGGCGCCCGGGTCGCGCTGATGATGCCGAACGTACTGCAATATCCGGTATCGACCGCTGCCGTGCTGCGCGCGGGCTATGCGGTCGTCAATGTCAATCCGCTCTACACCCCGCGCGAGCTCGAGCACCAGCTCAAGGATTCCGGCGCCGAAGCGATCGTCGTCCTGGAAAACTTCGCGACCACGGTGGAGCAGGTGCTGGCGAAGACCGCGGTCAAGCACGTCATCGTCGGCAGCATGGGCGACATGCTCGGCCTCAAGGGCGTCATCGTCAATCTGGTGGTGCGGCGGGTGAAGAAAATGGTGCCCGCCTATTCGATTCCGGGTGCCGTCTCCTTCAACGACGCGGTCGCGGCCGGCCGCAGCATGAAGTTCAACAAGCCGAAGATGGCGCCCGACGACGTCGCCTTCCTGCAATATACCGGCGGCACCACCGGCATCTCCAAGGGCGCGACGTTGCTCCATCGCAACATTCTCGCCAACGTGCTGCAGAACGACGCCTGGCTACAGCCCGCGCTGGAGGCGCCCCCACATGTTGAGCAATTGTTCATTGTTTGCGCGCTGCCGCTCTATCACATCTTCGCGCTGACCGCCTGCTACCTGCTGGCGGTGCGCGCCGGTGGCGTCAATCTCCTGATTCCCAATCCGCGCGACATGCCGGGCTTCATCAAGGAATTGGCAAAATACCAGGTCAACAGCTTCCCGGCGGTCAATACGCTCTACAATGGGCTGTTGCACACGCAAGGTTTCGACAAGATCGACTTCTCCAAGCTCAAAATGTCGAACGGCGGCGGCATGGCGGTGCAACGCCCGGTGGCCGACGCGTGGAAGAAATTGACCGGCTGCAGCATTGCGGAGGGATATGGCCTTTCGGAAACCTCGCCGACATTGACCTGCAACACTGCAACCTCCTCCGAATTCAACGGCTCGATCGGCGTTCCCGTGCCCTCGACCTATATCTCGATCCGCGACGATGACGGCAACGAAGTGCCGCTCGGACAGCCCGGCGAGATCTGCGCCAAGGGCCCGCAGGTGATGTCCGGCTACTGGAACCGGCCGGACGAAACCGCAAAAGTGATGACGTCGGACGGCTATTTCCGCACCGGCGACATCGGGGTGATGACACCGGACGGCTACACCAAGATCGTCGATCGCAAGAAGGATATGATCCTGGTGTCGGGCTTCAACGTCTATCCGAACGAGATCGAGGAAGTGATCGCAAGCCATCCCGGGGTGCTGGAATGCGCCGTGATCGGCGTGGCGGACCCGCGCTCGGGCGAGGCGGTGAAGGCGTTTGTGGTGAAGAAGGATCCGAACCTCACCGCCGAGGACATCATAAAATTCTGCGGCACCCAACTCACCAACTACAAAGTGCCGAAGCAGATCGAGTTTCGCACGTCGCTGCCGAAGACCAATGTCGGAAAGATCCTGCGCCGCGAACTGCGCGACGAGAAGAAGGCCGCGGCGGCTTGAGCAACCCGGCGCGAACGAGAGATGGGCGACGCTCGCGGCCTCACGCCGGCTGATGTCCTCGCATTCTGGCGTGACGCCGGGCCTGACCGGTGGTTCGCCAGGGACGACGCCTTTGATGCGCAGATTCGCCGGCGTTTCTTCGATCT
>DATBYN010000286.1:0-10899 GCA_036513695.1 Bradyrhizobium sp.
GTCTCGGCCACATAGGGCCCCTTGGCCAGCGTCTCGCCGTCCTCGATCACGACCGGATAGGTCCGGATCTTGAAGCGCTTCGGATCGAACCAGGATTGGCCGGTACGCATGTCGAATTCCCAGCCGTGCCAGGCGCAGCGCAAGAGTTCGCCGACCCGCGAGCGCTGGTAGACACCGGGCTCCGGCGAGGTCAGCCGCGCCACGCAGGCGGCCTTGTCGAGCGGCGCGCCTTCGTGTGGACAACGATTTAGTAGCGCGAAGAACTCGTCATTGACATGGAACACGACGATGTCGCGGCCCTCCACCTCGACCACCTTGTTGCCGCCGGGCGGAATTTCTGTGGTGCGGGCGACGATGTGACGGGCCATTTTATCCAAGACCCGGCATCAAAGCTTGTAGAGCGCACGGGCGTTGCCGTTGAAGATTTTTGCCCGTTCGGTTTCGGTGAGCGGCGTCTTGAACGCAAACCGCGGATCATCAAAGTCCCAATGCGGATAATCCGACGAGAACAGCAGGCGGTCGACGCCGACCCATTCGATCAGGGATCGCAGATGCCTTGCTTCGTCGGGCTCGTCGATCGGCTGCGTCGTGAACCAGAAATGCTCGCGGACATATTCCGACGGACGCCGTTTGAGATGCGGAACCTCGCTACGAAAACGTTCAAAATGCTGGTCCATTCGCCACATCGTCGAGGCGATCCAGCCAAAGCCGCCTTCGATGAACACGATTTTCAGGCGCGGGAAACGTTCGAGCACGCCTTCAATGACAAGGCTCGTGAGCGTGGCCGCCATCGAATGCGCATTCGATTGGTGCTCCTCGGCATAATAAGACGGCCAGCCGCCGCCGGTCGGTGCGTGGCCGCCATAGCCGCCGACATGGATACCGAGCGGCAGGCCGAGTTCCTGGGCGCGCGCATAGATCGGCCAATAGCGATGCCGGCCGAGCGGCTCGTTGGCGCGCGGGCAGACATTGATCTGCACGTAGCGTCCGATCTTGGCGCAGCGCTCGATCTCGGCAATCGCCGCTTCAGTGTCATCCTGGCCGGCCAGGATCGAAGCCTTCAACCGCGGGTCGCGATCGGACCAGAAGGCCAGCTGCCAGTCATTGATGGCGCGCTGGATCGCGGCGCCGAAATCGAGATTTTGCTGCGAGAAGATGAAGAGATCGAGAACCTGCAGGATACCGAACTCGACGTCGAGCGGATCGAGATGCTGCTTGCGCATGAAGGCCAAATCCGATCCGGGCGGGCCGCCGGTCGGAGGCCAGGCATCACGGCGCGCGATCAAGGGCGAGGACCGCGGATAGGGCGTGGTACCGATATAGGGCGTGCGCAGATGATCGCCGTAGGTCTTTAAATGCTCCTGCCAGCGTTTTGGCAGGAACGCGCTGAGATCGGAGCGCGAATTCAGGCTCGGATGAATATCGCAGTCGATGATCTGAAAACGACTTTTCGCAGCCGCTTCTTGTTCGAGGATGGGGCGGTCGATGACATCACTCATGCGATCCTCCTTCGAGGGCTCAAGCGGCGAGAGAAAGCCGCGGAAAGGTTTCAAGCGGATTATCGGTACACATGCGCGAGACGATGTTTTTCGGCAGATGCGGCGGGATGGCGTCATCGCCGTCGAATTGCCAATGCGGATAATCCGACGCGAACAGGAACATCTTGTCGCAATCGATCATGTCGATGATATCGGCAACGCCTTTCGCGTCAGGCGGGCTGTCGAACGGTTGCGTGGTCAGGCGGATGTGGTCGCGCATGATGGAAGCCGGCTCGCGATCGATCCAGGGCACCTCGACGCGCACCCCGCGCCAGGTCTTGTTGGCGCGCCACATGAAGGCCGGCAGCCAGCTGATGCCGGATTCCATCAGCACTACTTTCAGGGCGGGGAATTTTAGGAACACGCCCTCATAGATCAGGCTCAGCACCTGGGCCTGGAACGCCTGCGCTTCCGCGAGATAATATTCGTAGCGATAGGACGGCCAGCCGATCGAGCTTGGTGCCGCGCGATACTGGCTGCCGGCATGGATCGCGATCGGCAATTTGTGCTTCTCCGCCGCCTGATAGACCGGCCAAAAATGCCGCCGCCCGAGCAAGGTCTCGCCTTGCGCCAGCACCAGCACCGAAACGAATCTGTTATCGGCAGCGCGACGTTCGATCTCGTCGACGGCGAGGTCAGGCGCCTGCATCGGCACCACGATCGAGGCGCGCAGGCGGGAATCCCGCGCCAGCCATTCGGCTGCGATCCAGTCGTTGATCGCCTTGCAGAAGGCGGACGCCATGTAGGGATCGTACACGGCCTGTGCGCCGTAGAGCACATTGCAGATCGCGTGGCTTGAACCGAGCTGTTCGAACGCCCCGCGCTGCACCATCGCCAAATCGCTGCCGGGTTTTCCCTTGGCCGGCCGCCAGTCGGACCGGCCGGACAGCGGCATGTCGGGCGGATAAGAAGTGAGATCGAGGCCGTCGATGGCCCGGCTCACCACCTGCTCTTTCCAGTGATCGTCGAGATAGGGCAGCAGCGTGGTGCGCGTTCCGCCCACGGCGGGATGAATATCGCAGTCGATCCGCGTGGCCGCCATGCGCATTCCCTAGGAAATATCGTTATTGGCGGCCATTGCGCGCCGCGTTCACAGTGTGCCGCCGACAGCGCTCGGACGCAAGGGTTGCGCGGGGAACAACCAGTTCCAGAGCCCCATCACATCCTCACGGCAGGCATGCCGTTCCGCTAAGGTTTTGCGGGCGGACTTGAAGCAGGGTCTTGCGTCTCACCGAAGACTTCGGAAGCGATGCGGTTGGTTTCGATCGCGGCCGGGATGCCGCAATACATCGCGACCAATAGCAGCACATCCTGCACCTGCTGTTTGGTGCATCCGTTCGCCAGCGCGCCCTTGGCATGGACGCGGAATTCGGCCGGCTTGTTGCTGGCGGCCGTAATGCCGAGCATGACCAGACTGCGGATATTGTCCGACAGACCTGAGCGCTCCCAGACATCGCCGTAGACATAGGCGTTGATGATGTTTTGCAGCGGCGCGCCAAACTCGCCTGCCGCGCCCATCCGCTTCTCGACCTCGGCCTCACCGAACAGCTTTTTGCGCCGGCGTAGGCCGCGCGCGTATAATTCGCTGGTGTCCATGGTTTCGCTCCCTGCGCAATATTTTTGCGGCTGATTTATACGGTCAAATTGAGAGCCGCTCAACCATCTGCATATTGCATCGGCTTCATTTGTCCGTATAAATCGCCTAAGGAAATCCGCCAGAGATTTCTAACTCTTGGAGGAATTGGCGATGAAGCTGCGATCGATCGTTCTCGCCGGCTTTGTCCTGTCCGGGGTTGCGGCGCTGCATGCTGCCTTTGCCGCCGGCGATTACCCGCAACGTCAGATAAAAATCATCGTGCCGTTTCCTGCCGGTGCAGGACCCGACCAGGTCGCGCGCATGCTCGGCCAGCATCTGCAGGAGGCTTTTGGGCAGACGGTCGTGATCGAGAACCGCGCCGGCGCGCTTGGCTCTATCGGCGCCCAGGAGGTCGCGCGCGCTAGCCCGGACGGTTACACGTTGTTGATGGGAACCAACACCACCCAGGCCGCCAGTGTCGCGATGCTGAAGAATCTTGCTTACGATCCCGCAAAAGATTTCGCGCCGATCATCCGGACCACGACGACCGCGATGGTGCTGGTGGTGAAGCCGGATTTTCCCGCGAAAAACCTGGGAGAATTCATGGATTATGCCCGCGCCCATCCGAACATGACCGCCGGCTATGGCTCCGGCGCATCGCAGATCTCGATCGGGCAGTTGCAATCTCGCGGCGGGTTGTCGGTGATCGCCGCTTCCTATCGCGGCGTGCCGCAGGCGGTCACCGACGTGATGGGCGGCGCGATCAACCTGGCGTTTGCGGATTTTTCCCTCGCGATCCCGCAAATGAAGGGCGGCACGCTGCGCGGCATCGGCGTGACATCGCCCACCCGCAACGAGCTGACGCCGGACCTTCCGCCGCTTGCCGAAGCAATGCCCGGTTTCGAAGCCACCATTTGGTACGGACTATTGGCGCCGGCGGGCACGCCCGCGCCTATCATCGACAAGCTCTATACCGAGAGCGAAAAATTCCTGACGCTATCGTCAACACGCGAAAAACTCGCCAGCGTCGGCGTGATCGTCTCTCCGATGCGTCCCGACGAATTCGGCGCCTTCATCCGCAGCGAGATCATGCGGTGGACCGCGGAAGCCAAGGCCGCCGGCATCGAACCCCAATGAGAAGCGCGATGGCGAAAAGATCATGCACGTGAACGCGCCGGTCGGTATCATCGGCCTCGGACTGATGGGCACCGCGCTGTCCGAACGCCTGATCGACGCCAAAATGCCGGTGATCGGCTTCGATATCGAAACTTCCCGATGCGAGAAGCTAAAGGCCAGCGGCGGCATCGTCGCAGGCTCGGTGCGCGACCTCGCCGCCGAAGCGCGAACGATCATTGTTGCCGTCTATGATGGCGGACAGGCCGCAGCGGTGTTTGGCGAAATCGAGAGCGGCGCAGGGGCGGCGCGGCCGATCGTGATCTGCACCACGACCTGCGCGCCTGACGAAATTTTTCATCTCTCCCTGCGCGCGGCGAGCGCCGGTTTTCCGCTGGTGGAGGCGCCGATCTCCGGTACCAGCGCGGAGGTGCGCGACGGCACCGCCACGATGCTGCTCGCAGGCGACACCGGCACACTCGACGCCGTCGACGCGCTGATAAAACGTCTCTGTCCGCGTGCCTTGCGCGTCGGCGCCATCGGCGATGCCAGCCGGACAAAACTCGCGATCAACCTGATCCTGCAGAACAATCGTGCGGCGCTGGCCGAAGGAATTGCCTTCGCCGAGCGTCTTGGGTTGGATGGACGCGCTTTCCTGGCGGCGGTGCGAGAATCCGCCGCCTACTCGCGCGTGATGGAGACCAAAGGCGAAAAGATGCTGACGCGCGATTTTCGGCCGCAGTCGCATATCGTGCAAACCTTGAAGGACGCCGAGTTGATCCTCGAAGAGGCGGGGCGGCTAGGCATGCCGCTCCCGATGAGCACGACGCAGGCCGATCTGTTGCGCGCGGCGATTTCGCTGGAAGGTCCGGACAGCGACAGCGCCGCGGTGATCGAAGCGATCCGGCAACCCCGTGCGGGAGTTTTGCGATGATCCACGCCGCGATCGCAGGCCTCGGCCGCTGGGGCCGCAATCTCGTCGAGGCCTCGCGCGGCCATCAGCGGCTAACGATCGTCCGTGCCGTCGAACCCGACTTCGAGGGCGCGCAAGACTTCTGTACAAAACATCAGCTCGCGTTGACCGACAGTCTGGACGAAGTGCTCGCCGATGACAGCATCGGCGCGATCCTGCTGGCGACGCCGCATTCGCTGCATCCGACGCAGGTGATGGCCTGCGCCGCCGCGCGCAAACAGGTGTTTTGCGAAAAGCCGCTGGCGCTGACGCGCGCCGATGCGGCGCAGATGTTCGACGCCTGTCGAAAGGCCGGCGTGGTGCTCGCGGTCGGGCACAACCGGCGTTTTTGGCCGTCGATGCGGGCGTTGCGCGAGGTCGTAGCTAGCGGCGAGCTCGGGACGATCCTTCACATCGAAGGCCATAACAGCAACGAGAACTCGCTGGCCGTCACATCAGGGTGGCGATTGTCGGCGGAAGAATCGCCGGGCGGAGGATTGACCGGCGCCGGACTTCATGTGCTGGACGCGTTCGTCAGCATGCTCGGTCCTGTCAGCCGCGTTTATGCGCAACTGACCTCGCGCGAAGCGGGTCCGCCGCCGCTCGATACAGCGCTGATGACGCTCGACTTTGCCAGCGGCGTCACCGGCACATTGGCCACCGTGCGCGCGACGCCGCTTTATTGGCGCGTCCACGTGTTCGGAACAAAAGGCTCCGCCGAAGTGCTGGATGAAGTCACCATGGTCCGGCACAAATCGGGTGGTGCCCGAGAACGTGTGCGCCTTCCAGTGATCGACGTCCTGCGCGCGGAGCTCGACGCCTTTGTCGATGCGATCGAGGGCAAACGTCCGTTTCCGGTACCGGAAGCCGAGGCGCTGGCGACGCTGTCCGCGTTCGAGGCCGCGCTAACATCGATGAATTCGAGAATGCCGGTCGAGTGCGATGACCGATAAATCAAAACATCGCAAATCATCGCGCTATCGCGACATCGCCGCAGAATTGCAGAAAGAGATCCGGCTCGGCACGCATGCCGTCGGCAAATTGTTGCCGACCGAGACCGAATTGATGGCGCGCTATTCGGCGAGCCGCCAGACGGTGCGCGAGGGCCTGCGCATCCTGCTCGAGCAAGGGCTGATCATCCGCCGCGCTGGTCTAGGCTCCGTGGTAATCGCGACCGAACCGCCGGTGTTGTTCAGCCACAGCGTCAAGTCGCTGGGCGAATGGCTGCGCTATTCGAACGAGACCTATCGGCAGGTGGTTCGGTCAGGCGACATCGTTGCCGACCGCAAACTGGCAGCATTGTTGAAATGCGAACCCGGCAAGCACTGGTTCCTGATCGAGGCCATCCGCCGCTCGGATGAATTCGCAGCCCCGCTCGGCTGGACCGAGATCTATGTGCTGCGGAAATTTGGCGGCGTCGTAAAGCGGCGCGATCACGGCCGTACGCCGGTGCATGAGCAGATCGCAAAGATGTTCGGCGAGACCATCGAATACGCGAAACTCGAGGTTTTTGCGCGCAGCCTGCCCGCAAAACTGGCAAAACCGCTGCAGGCCAAACCAGGCTCGCCTGCGCTGACCATGGTGCGCCGCTATTACGGCTTGCGGGAAGAGCTGTTCGAAGTGACGGTCACCACGCATCCGGAGGGGCGCTACATCTATACGATGGACATGCAGCGCTCGCTTCGGCCGGCGCCATGAACGCGTCATGGCGGACGGCCGAAGCGTGGCATTTTGAGATGCGCGTTCAGACCTGCGTGATACCGCCATCGGCGACGAGATCGATGCCGGTCGAGTAGCTGCTGTCGTCGGATGCCAGGAACAGGATCGCCGACGCCATCTCTTCCGGGCGGCCGATACGGCCGAGCGGCGTGATGCCGGCGAAAAAGGCGCGTGCACCGTCGGCCTCTTCCCTGGTCTTGAACTGGCCGTCGATGATCGGCGTGTCGACGGCACCCGGCGAGAGCGTGTTGACGCGGATGCCGCGCTCCTTCAATTCCATCGCCCAGGTTCGCGCAAAAGAGCGCACCGCGGCTTTGGTCGCCGCATAAGTCCCGTGCTCGGGCAGGCCCTTCAGATGCAGCAACGACGACACCAGCACGACCGACCCGCCCTTGCGCAGCAGCGGTAGTGCCTTTTGCACGGTGAAATAGACGCCGCGGGCGTTGATCGCAAACGTCTTGTCGAAATGCTCTGGCGTTGCCTCCTTGGTGAGGACGCGTTCGACAAACCCGGCACTGGCGACGACGATATCGAGCGTGCCCTTTTCGTCCTTGACCGTACGATAGAGCCTGTCGAGGTCGCCGAGATCGGCGACATCGCCTTGCACGGCCGTGACGTTCTTGCCGATCAGGGCTTTCGCCTTGTCGAGCTCGCTCTGGCGGCGTCCCATGATGAAGACGTAAGCGCCTTCGTCGACGAATTTTTTCGCCGCCGCCAGACCAATTCCGCTTGAACCGCCGGTGATGACGGCGATTTTTCCATTGAGTTTGGACATGACACAGACCTCTCTTTTTGGAGATGCGACGCCGTTCGGCGAATGCGCGCCGCGTTGAAGTTTCGATTGGTGGAGGAGCCGGCGCGTGTGACGCGCGCCGCCATGCGAAGTCTCCGTTGTTGGTTGGCCTGCAGCATCTGGCTCATTTGCTTGGGAAGGGGTATACCGCCAATCTGAAGATCATTTATTTGGATTTCAAATGAGCGACCGGATCCAGGAATTGGCGGTTTTTGTGCGGGCGGCCGAAAGTGGCAGTTTTTCGCGCGCCGCCGGCGAACTTGGGCTGTCGCAGCCATCTGTCTCGCGCATCATTGGCGAACTGGAAACGCGGCTCGGCGTAAAACTATTGCTGCGCACGACGCGCCGCATCACGGTGACGGATGCCGGCGCGCTGTTTCTCGATCGCGCCCGCGAAATCCTCGCCGAGATCGAGGATGCGGAAGATGCCGCGCGCGGCCTCGATTCGCTCCGCGGCACCATACGCCTCGCGTTGCCGGTGCTTTACGGCACACGCGCGATTATTCCACGGCTGCCGAAGTTTCTTAGCCTGCATCCGTTGTTGCAGGTCGAAATGGCTGTTGTCGACGAGCGGCAGGATCTGGTCGCGGAAGGCGCCGATATCGCGATACGCCTCGGCGAACTGGGCGATTCCGTATTCGGCGCCCGCAAGCTCGAAACGCTTGAAATCATGCTGGTGGCATCACCGGCTTATCTGAAAGCGCGCGGCACGCCGAAGCTGCCGGCGGACCTTGCCTCGCACGATTGCATTTTCGGACCGCGAAGTTTCGGCCGCGACAGCTGGTCGTTTCGCCGTAACGGCACCGAAACCTCGGTCGACGTGCGGGGCCGGATTCACACCAATTCTGGCCCCGGCGTTTTTGCAAGCGTGATGGCCGGTTTGGGCATCGCGATGGGGTCGACCGTGATGTGCGGTGCCGAAATAGAGACGGGCGCGCTAGTTCCCCTGCTGCGTGGCTACAAGCTCGAACCCGTGGAGGTTCACGCGGTTTTTCCCGGCGGCCCACGGCCATCGACAAAAGTCCGAGCGCTGGTTGACTATCTCGCGCAAGAACTCAAATAGGCCGTGATGTGGCGGTGCCGTCAAATCGCCAAAAATGCGGATCGATGTTTTATTTGCTTCTCAAGTTCCTGTGTGGCCTGTCATGACAAAATATCTCGTCCTTTGTTTCTTGCTGACGGCAATCACAGGTACCTCTGTTCCTGCGCCGGAATGGCCGGGCATCGCGGCGAATTTGATAAAAGCTGGACTTGTAACTGATGGCTCGGACCCAGCTCCGGCAGACGCGGCTCCGGCTGCAGCGGCTCCGAATGCCACCGCGCCGGATGTGGCGACACCGGCTGAGGCGACACCCGCTGAGGCGACACCGGCTGTGGCGACACCGGATCAATCGCAATCCTGCGCAGGCGTGTCATTTACCCGGAACCTGAAATATGGCGACAGCGACCAGAACGTTCTGGACGTCGCGATCAGCGATTCCAACAAGACATCGGCGCGTCCGGTGCTGGTGTTTGTGGCGGGCGAGAGTTTTGCCGCCGGGGCAACCGATGCCGCGGGCCCGCTCCGCGATGAAGTGGTGTGCTTTGCGGCACGCCACGGCATGGTCGGCGTGAAAGTGAACTACCGGCTGGCGCCGGCAAACCCCTGGCCGGCCGGTGCCAAGGATGTCGCAGCTGCCATCTCATGGGTGCACGAGAACATCGACCTGTTCGGCGGCAGCGGCGAGGAGATCGTGGCCGTCGGCTACTCGGTGGGTGCATTCCACGTCGCAAGCCTTCTGGCCCATCCCGAATTTCAGGAGCGCGATTCCGGCCTCGCCGCCGCCATCCTGGTGTCGGGCATTTATCGTCCGAGCGCAGATGCCAGCGCCAACGAAAAGTCTTACTTCGGCGCGGACGCGAGCAAATATAATGAGCGGTCGGCATTTCCCGGCATCCTCAACATCGAGACGCCGATCCTGCTCGCCTGGTCGGAGCTCGACCCGCCGCGCCTCGTCGAGCAAGGCAAAAAGCTCAAGGAATTGCTTTGCAATTCCCCCACCCATTGCCCGCACACGGCCGTCCTGAAGAACAAGGACGGCCTGGCTTCCGCCTTCGGGCTCGACGCCTCCGGCGGCAGCCTTGCCGAGCCGACGCTGGAACTGGTGCGCGAAGTCGAAACCAGAGGACTTCCTTGAGATGCGACCTCGTTGAGATGCGACTTCCGTGAGATCGGACTTTCTTGACACGCGGTTCCTCAATCGCGATGGCTGAAGGCGACGACAAAATCCTCCGACACGACCTGAGCTTGCCGCAGTTTGGCTACGCCTTAATCAACGCCACCGCATTGGCATCGGGAGCAGTCCGGCGCGAGTAGCGTTCCGCGCGCCACGGCCGTTCTTCCCTTCTCCCCTTGCGGGAGAAGGTGGCGTCGACGAAGTCCGCGGCGGATGAGGGGTTCTCTCCGCGGGGGCAGACCCCTCACCCGCCTTCGCTTCGCGAAGCCACCCTCCAGGCGATTATCTGGGACTTGACTTGTGGGGCAGTTTTTTCTGTGTCATTGCCGTTCTAGTTACAATCGTTATGGCGGGCCAGCTTTATATGGCGACCAAATTCCAAAGAGGAGGGAACAGAATAGTAAGCGAACTCACATGTTCGTCTTTTCCCAAAAATATCGTCGTAGTCGATATGCCCATATACGATCAGAAGAACATCTCCCGCCTTGGACTTTTCAATGATGTCGAGGTTGCGCAGAGCAAATTTAAGTTTGCCGGATTTTTGTGGGAGGATGTTCGTAACAGAAGCAAAATCGCCTACGGAACCAGGATAATCCATGAAGCTGAAATCTTTTGGAACCGCCTTGTCTCCTTCTTTCCATGCCATATTGAGGTGCCCAGCGACATTGCGGGCCGGAGTCTGTCCCCCATTCATGGCTTCTATAGTCCAAACATTTTCGATCTTTTCTATAGCCGGGTCAGACAGCCCAATATACGCCCGCAGCGTTCTCATTTCGGCATCATTAGCAACGTAGGCTTGATAGCCAGTGCCAGCCGCCGCGAGGACTGCTACCCCAAAGGCGATCTTTTCGAGAAGAGTGTGATTTCTCTCGCCAGTTTGGCTGGCATCGCGACTGTGACCGGGGGCATGTGGATTGTCTTCTTTGGCATAGATCGCCGACGCTGGCGCAGCGGTTTCCGCTTGGCCGCCGCGCTCGCTCTCAGTGGCTTTT
>DATBYN010000287.1:0-6792 GCA_036513695.1 Bradyrhizobium sp.
GCGTCGCCAAAGCCCGGCCAGATCTGCGTGATGCATTACACCGGCTGGCTTTATGAGGACGGCAAGAAAGGCAAGAAATTTGACTCCTCCGTCGACCGCAACGAGCCGTTCGAATTCCCGATCGGGCAGCACCGGGTGATCGCCGGCTGGGACGAAGGCGTCGCCACCATGAAAGTCGGCGGCAAGCGCACTTTGATCATTCCGCCCGCGCTGGGCTACGGCGCCCGCGGTGCCGGCGGGGTTATTCCGCCGAATGCGACGCTGATGTTCGACGTCGAATTGCTGGGGGTCAAGGGCTAGACCGCAACAGCGCTGATCATAGATATTCTCAACAGGAGCGGCGCCATGACAGGTTCCCATGACCACACCCACGTCAATCACAACCACGATCACGCCGATCGCTGGAAGCACGATGGCGTCCGCGTCATCCCCGGCGATCAGCTCGATCCCAATGTGCCCTCGACGCCGGGGATGGACCGCAAGGCCGCGATCAATTTCGCCCGCGCCGGCGCGCAGAAATTGTGGGCGGGCACGGTGACCATCAAGCCGGACGCCAAGACCGGCGCGCATCATCACGGCCATCTCGAGAGCATCATCTATGTGGTGAAGGGCAAGGCGCGAATGCGCTGGGGCGAACAGCTGCAATTCACCGCCGAAGCCAACCCCGGCGATTTCATCTTCATCCCGCCCTATGTACCGCATCAAGAGATCAACGCCAGCCGTGACGAAGTGCTGGAATGTGTGCTGGGGCGCAGCGACGGCCAGGCGGTCGCGATCAATCTCGACATCGAACCGGTAGAAAAGCCGGAGACGGTGCTGTGGGTCGACCCCGTGCACCGCGATCCGGCGGAGCAGAAGTAAGGAAATCCGTCCCTGGCGCGTCGAAGACACGAATCGAAATCTCGAAATTCCGGGTTCGACGCTGCGCGTCGCCCCGGAATGACAGCTGCGCGAACACCCGGCAGCATCGGCGCGCTCGGCACCTCACAGCCGTGGCGCATGCCGCCCGGCTCAGTCTCGCTTTATCGCGACCAGCGTGATGTCATTCATCAGGCTGTTGGCCAGCAGGAAGTTGCCGTCGCGTGTGACCGACGTGTTGCGCACGATATTTCCGCCGCCCGGAATCGCCCAGCTCTGGAAGTTTTCCGTCTTAGGATCGAAGCGCACGACGGTATTCGGGGTCGAACCGGACTCGCTATACCAGATGATATCGTTGATCGCCGAGATGCCATAAGGTTCAGACCTTGGCCCGCTCGGAGACTGCCACTCCGTCACCTTGCCGGTTGAGGGGTCGAGGCGACCGAGATAACCGCGCGAATAGTCGGAGTACCAGACGATGTCGTCGCTGGTGATCGCGATGCGCCGCGGGCGGGCCGCCACATCGGGCAATGGGTACTCATGAAACTCCATCGTCTTCGGATCGATGCTGCCGACCTTGTTGGCGCCGAATTCGACGAAGAACACCATGCCTTTCGAATTCAACGCCATGCCATAGGGGCGTGACCCCGCCGTCGGCGGCGTGAGCAGTTTGATTTCGCCGGTCTTCGGGTCGAGCCGTCCGATCCGGTTGAGGTTCTGCATCGTGAACCACAGGATTCCGCTTTTGTCGAAGATGAGGGTGTGCGGATCGCCCGACTCCGGGGTCGGATACTCGGTGACTGCCCCGGTTTTCGGGTCCAACCTTCCGATCAGCGATCCCGTGTTGCCCGTGTACCAGATGTTGCCGTCATTATCCTCCTGCAGGCCGTGCGGTCCGGAGTGCGGCGTCTTGAGCTGAAATTCCGTGAACTTGCCGCTCGCCGGATCGAGCCGGCCGAGCACATTGGCCAATTGGCCGGTGTACCAGAGCGAGCCGTCCCTCGCCGCCAATGGGTCATGCGGTCGAGACCCAGGCGTGGGGACCTGCCACGCCTTAAACGAAATTTCCGCCGGTCCCGGAATGACCACGCCGGCAGGCTTGGCTTTTTCCGGGAAGCTCTTGATCAAATATGCCTTCAGCGGCTCGATCTGTTCTGGCTGCAGCGGGGCGCCTTGATTGACCATCATCCGCAGCACGGTGGTCCAGCCGCTCGCCGTATAGCCCGAGCCGACGCGGCTCAACAAAGTGTGGCAGATGTTGCAGTTGGCCTCGGCCAGCTCCTTGCCCGGTCCCTCGGGCAGCTGCTGGGCCATCGCTGGAAGGGCGGAGCAGAGCAGCGCGGCCGTCAAAACCAAGTAAAAGTTTTTGGACATGATGCTTCCCTGAATTCGCGCTCTTCGGTGTGGCGCAATTGAAGTCGATGCCGACCGCGACCCGATGTAACTCAATTGAGTTCCCATGGTCGGGCGGCCGAAAGACTAGACCTGTATTTTTCGGGAGCAAGCCTGTTCTGGTCGCATTTCTCGCGAGGCTGTTCCGCGTTCGCTACTGCAGCGCGGTGACTTCCGGCCACGTACGCCGTCTGCTAGGCTTGCTGTCGCGGCTACGGGATAAAACCCTTGGGGCTGACAGGGAGAACACCATGACGAATTTCGATCGCCGGTTGGCGCGGCGTACGGTCATCAGGAGCGCTGGCCTCGGTCTCGTGGCCGGAGCGCTGGCGGATGCAAGTTTCACGCAAACCGCGCGCGCTGAAATCCCGGGCAGCGAGATCTGGAGCGGCGAATACTGGGCGAAGAAGGGCGATATTCCCTTGTGGCTGTATCGCAAGCGGATCGGCGCGCCGAAGGGCATCCTGCCTTCGCAATTGCCGGTGGTGTTCTTCGTTCACGGCTCCTCGGTGTCCTCGCGCGCGTTCGATCTCAATGTGCCCGGCCATGGCGATTATTCGATCATGAATGCGTTCGCCCGCGCCGGCTTCGACTGCTGGACCATGGATCATGAGAATTACGGCAAATCGGGGCGTACTTCCGGCAATTCCGACATCGCCAGCGGCGTCGAGGATCTGAAAGCGGCGGTTGAAGTGGTCGCCCGCGAGACCGGCCGGCAAAAATACAATTTCCTCGGAGAATCCTCCGGCGCGCTGCGCGCCGGTGCCTATGCGATGGCGGCGCCCGAGCGTACCGACCGGCTGGTGTTCGCCGCCTTCACCTACAAGGGTGAGGGATCGCCGACGCTGACAAAGCGCGCCGAGCAACTCGCTTATTACCGCTCCCACAACATGCGCAAACGCGATCGCGACATGATCCGCTCGATCGCCACCCGCGATAAGCCCGGCACCAGCGACCCCGCCATCGTCGAGGCACTGGCGGATGTGGAACTGCAATTCGGCGACCAGGTCCCGACCGGTACCTATCTCGATATGACCTCAAATCTCCCGGTGGTGAAGCCCGAACAGGTGCTTTCGCCGGTGCTGTTGGTGCGCGGCGAATATGACGGGATCGCCACCGTCGCCGACCTCGAGGCGTTTTTTAATCTGCTGCCGAACGGCGACCGCCAGTTCATCATTCTGCCGGGAACCGCGCATTCGGTGACGCTGGCCACCAACCGGCATTTGTTCTGGCACGTGGCGCGGTCGTTCCTGACCATGCCAATGCCGATGGCGACGTAGCCTTCATTTCGGCTCCGGTCCTGCGAACGTTCCCGGAACGGCCAGACTTAGGTGGCGTTCTTCGCCACCTAAAAAGATTTCAAAAGCAGGTGTCGGGATAGCGCCGGCTCGTTCGTCCTCTGATCGAGCCACGCGAAAGGAACCTGCTATGACCAAAATGATCTTCATCAACCTGCCAGTCAGCGATCTCGCGCGCGCCACGGCCTTCTACCAGGCTGTCGGCGCCGAGAAGAATGAGCAATTCAGTGACGGTACCGCATCCTGTATGGTGCTTTCCGAAACCATCCACGTCATGCTGCTGACTCATGACAAGTTCCGCCAGTTTACGCCGAAGCAGATCGCTGATGCGAAAACCTCAAGCGAGGTTTTGATTTGCATCTCTGCCGACAGCCGCGGTGCCGTCGACGAGATAGTAGACAAGGCGAGTGCCGCGGGCGGCGGCGCCGATCCATCTCCCAAACAGGATTTCGGCGTTATGTACGGCCGCAGTTTCGAGGATCCGGACGGCCACATCTGGGAAGTGATGTGGATGGATGTCGCAGCCGCCACGACTGCGCCGTCCGCAATGGCCGACGCCTGATCGAACCATCGCAAAAGGACCCTAAACCCATGTCCAAAATCACCCCCTGCCTGTGGTTCGACGGCGAGGCCGAGGAGGCCGCGAAATTCTACGTGTCGCTGTTGCCCGATTCCAAAATCGAGAACGTGCAGAAAAACCCCGTCGACGGTCCGGCCGGAAAGGCCGGCACCGTGCTGGTGGTGGATTTCGCGCTGGCCGGCCAACCTTATATGGCGCTCAATGGCGGTATGCGGTTCGAATACACCCATGCGGTCTCCTTCAAGATCGGCTGCGCCGATCAGGCTGAGGTCGACCGGTTATGGGAGGCGCTGTCCGCCAATGGCGGGCAGGTCGAACGCTGCGGCTGGCTCAAGGATCGCTTCGGCGTGTCCTGGCAGATCGTGCCGAACGCGCTCGGGCAATATCTCGGCGGGCCTGATCCTGCCGGCCGGCAGCGCGCGATGCAGGCGATGCTGGGAATGACAAAACTCGACATCGCAGGCCTCAAGCGCGCCTATGAGGGCAAGTCAGCGGCGTGATGCCAGCGAGGCCCGCTTTGCGCGCCGTCACCCGCCGGTGACGGCGAGCACGGCTTCCTTGATCTTGGCCACGGCGTAGTGCCCGATCTGCTCGAGCTCGACATGCGGCATGTTCGGCATCTCGTCGGCCGCCACCACGGCGTCGACGATGGCCGGTCCGTCGACCGCTAGCGCCTCGCTCACCGCGGCTCTCAATTGACCGGGCTCGCGCGCGGTAAATCCGTGGCCGCCGCAGGCGCGCGCCAGGCCTGCAAAATCGGGATTGGGGAATTCGATGGCTTCGCGGAACGGCACGATGCCGACGCTCTCGGCCTCCAGCGTGATCAGCCCAAGCGCCGAATTGTTGTAGACGATGACTTTGACCGGCAGTCCGTGATGCACCGCGGTCATGAATTCGCTCATCAGCATGTTGAAGCCGCCATCGCCCGTGAGCGCGATCACCTGACGCGAACGATCCAGCGCCTGGACGCCGTTGGCCTGACCGAGCGCCGTGCCGACCGCCGCATTGTTGAACGAGCCGATGATCGCCTGCGAGCCGGTTTGCCGGATCCAGTTCGCCGACCACAGCGTGTTCAGGCCGGTGTCGAGAACGAAGATCGCGTCGCGGCGGGCGGCGTTGCTCACCACGCGCGCCACGGCTTGCGGATGGATGCGGTCCTTGCTGCGCGCGAGATCAGCTTGCTTGTCCAGCATCTCGTCCCACCTCTCGCGCTCATGGGTGACCTTGTCAAAGAACCGGCCGTCGGTCTTTGGCGAGACGCGCTCGAGCAACAGTTTTAAGGTCGGACGCGCCGAACCGGTGACTCCGAGCGCGGTCGGAGCGCGTCGGCCGAGCACCTGGGGCCGTTCGTCGATCTGGATTACATTGCCTCTGTTCGGCAGGAAATTGGAGTAGGGATAGTCGGTGCCGATCATCAGCAGCAGGTCGCAATGCTGCACGGCGTTGTAGACCGCCTTGGTGCCGATCATGCCGAGCCCGCCCATCCAGTGCGGATCGTCATAGGCCATCAGCTCCTTGCCCCGCACGGTATGGACCAACGGCGCCTTCAGCCGGTCCGACAAGGCGCGCAACACATCAGCGGCATCGCGGCAGCCGGCGCCGCACATGATGACGACGCTGTTGGCGCGGTCGATCCGCTGGGCGATCTGGGCGATGTCGCCTGTGGTAGCGGGAAATTCCGATCGCGGCCGAAGCGTCGCAAGGCTCGACACGACGCCCTCGGCCTTCGCCGCGAGCACGTCCTGCGGCAGCGTCAGATGCGCGACGCCCGGGCCGGCATAGGCCGCCGCGATCGCCTGATGAATGACGGCCGGCGCCTGCGCCGCGGTCGAGATGGTTTCGGTGTAGAGCGACACGTCGCGGAACAACAGATCGGGCTCGGTGGTCTGGATAAAATCAGTGCCATGCATCTTGCGCGGCATGTCGCCGGACAGCGCCAGCACCGGCGCGTGGTCGCGGCTTGCCTCGTAAAGCCCCGCGACCAGATGATTGCTGCCGGGGCCGGTGGTGCCGGCACAAACCGCAAGCCGCCCGGTCAGTTTTGCCTGGCCGGCGGCGGCGAGGGCCGCGCCTTCTTCGTGGCGGACGCCGATCCATTCGATCTGGCTGCGCCGCACCGCATCGGCCAGCGGATTGAGGGAATCGCCGATCAATCCGAAGACCTGCTTGACGCCGACCTGTTCGAGCACGCCAACCAGTTGCCCTGCGACCGTCTGTGCCATTGCCCGCTCCTGATGGTAGCCGCGCCCGACCGCGGCGAGCAAACTCCTGCCGCCGTAAATGCGCATTGATATTTACCAGCTTGGAAATCGAATGGGGCGGAGCGGTGACACAGATCGGCAACATCTTGTGATGCCGGCGGCTCCCGTTTGCAGGGAACGGAATCGCGATCGCGGTTTCCGAAAATGAACGGAGGTTATGGCTTGCGCTCAATAGTTCACGCGCAATCCAACGCCGCCATGGAGGGTGTTGCCGACCGGCTGCGGGCCCAGCGTCCCGTCGAGGAAGAGGTCGTCGACCCAACCATTGGCAATGCGGACGAACTCATTCTTGATCACGACCGCTTCGCCGACGCGCGCTTGCGCGTAAGCGGGATTGATTGCAAGCCCTGCAGCCCCGCAGATCAAGGAGAGAGAAATGACGCCGTTACGCCAATTCACTTCA
>DATBYN010000288.1:0-5932 GCA_036513695.1 Bradyrhizobium sp.
CGGCCTCGCGCCGCTCGAGCCTGCCCATGACCGCGTCATGATCTGCGGCAGCCCGGCGCTGGTTCACGACACCCGCGAGCTGCTTTCGGGCGAAGGATTTGTCGAAGGCAATCACGGCGAGCCGGGCCAGTTCGTGGTCGAAAAGGCTTTTGCCGAGCGCTGATCGCCGCCTTATTCTCCGACCTCATCCTGAGGAGCGCGCCCTCCCGGCAGCGCGCTTGCGCTGTCCGGTCGCGCGTCTCGAAGGATGACCACGAGTTCACATGTTGCGTCCATCCTTCGAGACGCTTGCTCCGCAAGCTGCTCAGGATGAGGTCGGTATTTCCCGGCTGGCTATTCTCTGCTGCCAGAGCGCCGGCTTTGCGCTAAGGTGTTAGGACCAACACCTTGCAGGGCCCAAAATGCAGATACGCAATGACGATGTGCTGCTGATCATCGACGTGCAGAATGATTTCTGCCCCGGCGGCGCGCTGGCGGTTGCCGATGGCGATGCCGTGGTGCCGGTGGTCAATCGTCTCGCCGAAAAATTCGATCACGTCGTGCTGACTCAGGATTGGCATCCCGCGGGCCACAGTTCTTTTGCCACATCACATCCCGGCTCGGCGCCCTTTGCATCCATCAGCATGCCCTATGGCCAGCAAACGCTTTGGCCGGATCATTGCATCCAGGGCAGCGCGGGGGCGGCGTTTCATCCGAAATTGGAAACGACGCGGGCGGAGCTCGTGATCCGCAAGGGTTTTCGCCCCGAAATCGATTCCTACTCGGCGTTCTATGAAAACGACCGGAAGACGCCCACGGGGCTATCCGGTTATTTGCGTGAGCGCGGCTTGCGGCGCATCTTTATGGCCGGTCTCGCCACCGATTATTGTGTCCATTACTCCGCCGTTGACGCGCGCCGTCTCGGCTTTGATACCGTGCTTGTCGAAGCCGGATGCAGGGCCATCGATCTGGCGGGCTCGCTCGCCGCCGCCTGGGCCGCGATGGGCGACGCTGGCGTGCAGCGTGTCAGCGATCTGGCAACGCGCTGATCCTACGCGGTCCGCGTCGTCCGGTTCGGCATTCCCCCGACCGCGATGATGTCAGCGCTCAACTGCTCGATCGTGGTGCGATGGCGCATCGCGGTCTGCCGGATCAGCGTGAATGCGTCCGCCTCAGCGAGGCCGTGGCCGCGCATGATTTGCAGCACGGCGGCAAAGACCACGCGGCGGGAACGAATGCGGTCCTCCAGCCTTTCGACATAGGCGGCTTCGTCAATTCTTCGCTGCGCAGAGTCGAACGCCACCACCAGCGCGGTATAAAGCCCGGCCGAGCGCAGCGGCTTTATGAGAAACGACGCCGGCTGCAAATCGAGCAGCCATTTTAGGCGGCTGGGCGTCTCGGTCCCGATCAATGCGATGATCGGCGCGCCGGATCTCCATGCGCAAGCCAGATCGGATTTGATCGGAATGGCGTCGGCGTCGATGACCGCGACATCAACGATTTCCTCCGGCGGCGGCTGGCTCGGATCATGCTCGGAAATCGTCATGCCGAGACGGTTAAGCTGGCGGCGCACGATGGCGATCTCGCGCTCATCCCGCATCACCATAAGAGCGCGACGGCCGCGGACGGAAAAAGGCGATGACCTCGTCATTTTACGACACGCAAATGGTTCAACCGTTTTGTCATGACATCATTGCTCTTTTGCGCGCCCGTGCCAATCGCCGTCAGATCGAGGTTCGAGAGATAGGGGTCGGGGCGTTCCGGTGCGTCGGCTTCCCAAAAAATCTTGAACCGGCATCCAGGCACAGAGCGCGCCAGGCGCGGGGTGAGAAAACAGTGATTATTGTCGGGATCGACCCAGATCGGTCCCTGCGGAGAGTCATAGCGATGGTTGGCCGCGGCGCGGCGCACCGCGCCTACTTCCGCCGAGCCGGCGCGGCGGATGGCGCGCGCCAGCAGCATGACACAGACATAGGTCGATAGTCCGTCGACGCAGGGATCGCTGTCTCCGCCATGGCGCGCCTTCCAGCGCGCGACAAATGCGCTATTCTCGGCCCCCTCGATGCTCTCGAAATAAGCAGACGAGGTGACGCAGCCGACGGACGCCGCCGACCCGATCAGCTTGAGTTCGGGTTCGCACAAGCTGCAGCTCAGCATCGGGATCGAGAGTCCCGCGCGCATCGCCGCCGCATGCAGCGCGCGCATGAAAGCATAACTGGATTCGCCGACCAGGGTGTTGAGCACCGCCGGCGGCCTGCGGTCGATGACCTCCTTGACGATGTGGTCGACCGCGGTCTCGCCGAGCTCCAGCAAGCGTTCGGCAAGGATGCGACCGCCGGCGCTGGTGACGATTTCGCGAATGACGCGGTTCATCTCCCAGGTCCAGATGTAGTTGGACCCGATGCAGAACACGTCGCCGGAGATGTGATCCAGCATGTGCCGCACCAATGGCACCACGTGCTGGTTCGGCGCAGCCCCGACATAGATGACGTTGTCGCTGCTTTCAAAACCTTCATAGCGCGCCGGATGCCAGAGCAGCCGATCGGTACGCTCGACGATCGGAATAACTTGCTTGCGCGAGGCCGATGTATAACAGCCGACGATATGGTCGACCTGTTCCTCGCGGATCAAATCGGCGCATGCCGCATGGTAGCCAGCGACGACGCCACCGGGATCGCGCAGATGGGGCGCGAAAACAAAATCGAACTCATCACTTTCGTTGATTTCGTCGACCGCCATCAACGCGCTCTTGCGCATCTCGCCCGCCATCATGGCGTACGGTCCCGACTGGGAAAATACCAGGCCGAGAGGGATGGATGGCTTCTTCATCGATAAGCCCCGGCGTTGCGCAGGCCATCATCTCATCGCAAGAAGACCGCTCTGTCCACCTTGTTTCATCAATCTATCATCCATCGGCGCTGCGCGTCATTTGGGCTACCCCAGCTTAAAAAAGCGGCCCAGCTTGCATTGACAAGGCTGGCGACGCTAAGACACAATCGCATCCGTACGTGAATGCATGCATGACGAAAGAGTTTTCGCACAGCCGATGACGTCTGGGTGAGACCTTTAAAAACTTCGTTCTGCAACGCTAGCCTACGCGACCATTGATAGCAGCGGCATTGATGCCATTCGGGGCCTTTTCGGGCCGCCGATGGCTTTTTTCGTTTGTGTTCCGAAAGACAAGAAGTGGATGCAGCATGGGTGTTCGCCTTCCAACATTGCAGCAGATCGATAGCCTCGCATCCGATTTCGGTCTCGTTCTCACCACTGAGGAGGTTGCGGCCTTTCAGCAGGCCTTCAAGGGACCGCTGGCCTCCTATGGCCGGCTCGACGAGCTGGTCCCGCCGGCGCTGGCGCCGGTCGCGCCGCGCTCGCCCGGCTACCGGCCTACGCAAGCGGAAAATCCTTACGGCGCCTGGTACTGGAAGACGAATATCAAAACCGGCGCCGAAGGCCTTTTGAGCGGCAAGAAGATCGCGATCAAGGACAACATCTGCGTCGCCGGCGTGCCGATGATGAACGGCTCGGTGCTGCTCGAAGGCTATGTGCCGGAACTCGATGCCACCGTGGTGACGCGCATCCTGGACGCGGGCGGTACCATCGCCGGCAAGGCGGCCTGCGAGGATCTGTGTTTTTCCGGCGCCAGCCACACCTGTGCCGGCGGCGTGATCCGCAATCCGCATAATCCCGCCCACAGTGCGGGCGGCTCATCGGGCGGAAGCGCGGCGCTGGTCGCGGCCGGCGAGGTGCCGATGGCGCTTGGCGGCGACCAGGGCGGATCGATCCGCACGCCCTCAAGCTGGTGCGGCATTTATGGATTGAAGCCGACCTGGGGGTTGGTGCCGACCACCGGCTCGATGCCGATCAGCTATTCCGTCGATCATTGCGGCCCGATGGGCGCATCTGTCGAAGATGTGGCGCGGCTGCTCACGGTGATATCAGGCCATGATGGCTGGGATACGCGAACGATCTCGGCCCGCACCGGCGATTACATGGCCTCGCTCGGGAAATCGGCGAGAGGCTTGCGCGTCGGCATTTTGCGCGAGGGATTTGGTCATCCCGAAAGCGATCCGGCGGTCAATGAAAAGGTGCGCGCCGCCATCGCGGCACTGGGCAAGGCCGGCGTCGAGGCAGAAGAGGTCTCGGTACCCTGGCATCTCGACGGGCCGCATGTCTGGAGCGGCGTCATCCTGGAAGGCGCCGCCGAGATGATGCTCAAGGGATATGGCGTCGGCAACAACATCCAGGGCTACTATCCGCTGTCGATGCAGGAGGCCTTTGCCCGCGGTATGGGCACACGGCTCAACGACGTCTCCCCCACCGTGAAACTGGTGCTGATGCTCGGCGAATACATGCATCGCAATTATCACGGGCGTTACCATTCCAAGGCGCAGAATCTGCGGGTGCTGGTGCGCCGCGCCTATGACGCCGCGCTGGAAAAGTTCGACGCGCTGGCGATGCCGACAATCCCCTTTACCGCCACTCCCATTCCACCGGCCGACGCGCCGCTCGGCACCGCGATCGATGTGGCACTGAATATGCAAGCCAACACCTGCTCGTTCGACGTATCCGGTCATCCTGCCTTCACGGTGCCATGCGGGCGTGTCAACGGTCTGCCGGTCGGCCTGATGATGGTCGGGCGTCACTTCGAGGAAACCACCTTGATCCAGCTTGCCGCAGCGGTCGAAGCCGGCGGCGACTGGAAGCTGAACTAGAGGTTTGGACGATTTGAGGAAACCGCGATGAGCAACGACCCCTGGCTCAAGAATTCGATCATGGCGAAGCGCGGCCTTGCCAAGGGCGAAGCCGGCAAGCGCCACGAGCTCTCAATCGAAGCGCAAGGCGCGTTCCATTATGTCTACGGACCCTATGCCAAGCCTGTGCTGACGATCAATCCTGGCGATGTCGTGGTGGTGGAAACCGAGGACGCCTTTGGCGGCGTCATCACCAGCGAAAAAGACAGCCCGACCGCGAAGCTGGTGTTCCCGTTTCTGAACCCGCAATGTGGGCCGGTTGCCGTCAGCGGCGTGGAGAAGGGCGACTGCCTGGCGGTGCATATTCACGCCGTCGAGACCCGCGGCGCGCAGCCTGCCGGTAAGACCTGCATCATTCCGGAATTCGGCGGCCTGGTCGGAACGGCTTCGACCGCCATGCTCAATCCGCCTTTGCCAGAGCGGGTGAGGGTGATGCACGTCGACAAGGACGGCGTGCGCTGGAGCGACAAAATCGTGCTGCCCTATGAGCCGTTCATCGGTACCATCGGGGTCTCGCCGGAGATCGAGGCGATCTCCTCGCTGCAGCCGGACTATCACGGCGGCAACATGGATCTGCCCGACGTCGCGCCCGGCGCGATCCTTTACTTTCCGGTGCACAGCAAAGGCGGACTTCTATACGTCGGCGATTGCCATGCCACCCAGGGCGACGGCGAATTGTCGGGGGTCGCGATCGAGCAGCGCGCCACCGTCACCCTGCAGATCGACGTCATCAAGGGCTGGAGCTTTGGCTGGCCGCGTCTCGAGACCCAAAATTTCCTGATGACGATCGGCAGCGCCCGGCCGCTCGAAGATGCGGCCCGCATCGCCTATCGCGAATTGGTGCGCTGGATGAGCGCCGATTACGGTTTCGACGAGATCGACGCCTACATGCTGCTCAGCCAGGCCGGCCGCATCCGGCTCGGCAACATGGTCGATCCGAAATACACGATGGGCGCGTCGATTTTGAAAAAATATCTGGTCTCATGACGTATCGGCTACAACGAGGAGTACGGCAATGAAGCTTAATCGCAGAAGATTTCTACAAAGTACGGCCGCTACCGCTGCTGCCGGCATGTTCGGTTCGAGCGCCTATGCGGACGATCCGATCAGCGTCGCAAGCATTCACGATCTCTCGGGCGGGCTCGACATCTATGGCAAGCCGATGGTCGATGCTCTGACGCTCGCCGTCGAGGAAGCCA
>DATBYN010000289.1:0-15635 GCA_036513695.1 Bradyrhizobium sp.
CTACTGGGTGCTGGTCTCCGGCCTCAACCTGATCGTCGGTTTCGCCGGACATCTCGCGATCGGCTATGTCGCGCTGCTGACGCTCGGCGCTTACACCACGAGCGTGCTGGTGGCCGGCAATGTGCTGCCGCCGGTGCCGGTATTCGCCGCGCTGCCGATCGCCGCCATCGTCGGCGCCGTGTTCGGCGTCATCGTCGGCCTGCCGGCGCTGCGGTTGCGCACCTTCTATTTCGCGATGTCGACGCTCGGTTTTGCCACCATCGTCACCCAGATCGCGCTGGCCTGGCAGAGCGTCACCGGCGGCGGCATCGGCATATCGGGCCCGGAATTCCCGGCGCCGTTCAATACGGCGTGGGGCTTTTATTATCTCTGCATCGCCTTCGCTAGTCTCGCGACCTGGATCAGCGCCAATGTCGCACACAGCCGGTTCGGCCGCGCGCTGATCGCGGTCCGCGACGCCGAAGTCGCGGCCGAAGCAAGCGGCATTTCCAAGCCGCGCATGCTGATCGCGATCTTCCTGCTGGCGGGAGCGTTGGCAGCGATCGCCGGCGGGATGTTCGCAAGCCTGCAAACCTACATCACGCCGGACGCCTTCACCTTCGATCTGTCGGTCCTGTTCTTCATCGCGATCCTGATCGGCGGACGCGGCTCGATCCTGGGGCCGATGCTCGGCACCATTATCCTGACCATCCTGCCGGAGATGGTCGCTTCGCTCGCGGCCTGGTCGACGTTCCTTTACGCCGTGCTGCTGCTCCTGATCGTGCTGGTGATGCCGGGCGGCATCGCGGCGCTACTCGATTTCCGCAACCGACGTCCGCTCGCCTCGAACCGCGCCATCGTGCCCCGTCCCGCCGCGCTCGGCGATATCATGCGCAAGAGCGCGGGCGGCAGGACGCTGCGCCTGCGCGGTATCGCGCTGAGTTTCGGCAATGTGCGCGCTATCGACGGCCTCGATCTCGACGTCAAGCCCGGCCAGATCCACGGCCTGATCGGCCCCAATGGCAGCGGCAAGACCACAACGCTCAACGTCATCTCCGGCTACTACGCCGCCAAGGCCGGGACGATGCAGTTGGGAGACGACGCGCTGCCGCCGGGCATGCCGACACTACGCGCCGTCGGCGGGATCGCCCGCACCTTCCAGACGCCGCGCCTGATCGGCGAGGCCTCGGTGCTGCAGAACGTCATGATCGGCGGCACCATCGAGGGACAGGCGACATTCACCGAGGCGCTGCTCTCATTGCCGCGAAGCCGGCGCGACGAGCGCATGCTTGCGGCCAAGGCCCGCGCGCTGCTGGGCGTGGTCGGGCTTGAAATGCTGGCCGATGTCCGCGCCGATCGGCTGCAGCACAGCGAACTGCGCTTCATCGAAATTGCCCGCGCGCTAATGCTGGATCCGGATTTTCTGCTGCTCGACGAACCCGCCGCTGGTCTCTCCAGCGACGAGATCGAGCGGCTGGCGGCGCTGATCAAAGCGATCAGTGCGCGCGGCGCCGGTGTGCTGCTGGTCGAGCATCACGCCGACCTGATCTTCGATATTTGTGATCAAGTCACCGTGCTCAATCTCGGCCGCACGCTCGCCGCCGGAACGCCGGCGGAAATTCGCGTCCACAAGGAGGTGGTCAGTGCTTACCTCGGCGGCTGAAGCTCTGCTCGAAGTCGCCGCGCTGGAGTCCGGCTACGGAAAAATCCGCGTGCTGCACGGCATCGATTTCGAGGTTGCCTCGGGCGAGGTGGTGGCGCTGCTCGGCCCCAACGGCGCCGGCAAGACCACCATGCTGCGCGCGCTATCCGGATTGCTGCCGGTCAATGCCGGACACGTGCGTTTTGGCGGCCGCGACATGACCAACGCCACGCCACGCGAGGCCGCGCGCGCCGGGCTTGTGCATGTCATCGAGGGTCATCGCGTGTTCACGCAGATTTCCGTCACTGACAATCTTCTGCTCGCGGGCTACGACCTGCCGCGCCCCGAGCGCGCCGCGCGGGTCGAGGAAGCGTTGTCGTACTTTCCCGAGATCGCCGAGAAACGCAGCGAGCGCGGCGGCGCGCTGAGCGGCGGGCAGCAGCAGATGTTGACGGTGGCGCAGGGACTGGTGCGCCGCCCGCGCCTGTTGATGCTCGACGAACCATCGGCCGGCCTGTCGCCGGTCCTGGTCGATCGCGTACTCAACGTCATCGCCAAGCTGCGCGATCAGGGCACCGCGGTACTGCTGGTCGAGCAGCTCTTGGAAAAGGCGCTCGCGGCCGCCGACCGCGTCTACGCGCTGGTGCAGGGGCACATCGTGCTGCAAGCGCCAACCGGCGAGGCTGATCTGCCGCAGCGGCTTGAGCACGCCTATTTCGGACATCAGAGCCACGCGGCGGTCGCTGGGTGACGATGGTTTCCCGCCCTTGCATGAGACTTCTGTTTGGTCCACCATTTGCGAACAAGCCCAAGCTGAACGGCCACAATATTTGGTGGCACAAGAAAAATACGCCGGGAGGAAGCACTATGAAGACCGCGCCTGTCAGCCGTCGCGTGTTGTTGAAATCGTCGACGGCCGCCGCCGCGTGGCTGGCTGTTTCGCCCGCAATCATCGGGCGCGCGCAAGCTGCCACGCTAAAACTCAAATGTTCATCGTCGCTTCCCAACGATCCCAAATATGCCAACGGCCGCGTCTATTATGACAATCTCGTCAAAAACCTGAAGGCGAACGGGCTCGGCGAACAGGTCGACGTCACGTTCTTCCCCGACAACCAGTTGGGTCAGGAAATCGACGTCATCAATTCCGTCAAGCTGGGCGTGATCGACCTGATGGTGTCCGGCTCATCGATCTCGGCCAATCTCGTTCCACTGGTCGGCACATTTGACCTTGGCTATCTCTTCACCAGCTTTCCGCAGCAGACAAAAGCTTTCGACGCAGGTGCTGCCAAGCCGATCGAGGAGGCGCTGCTCAAGGGCGCCAATATCCGGATCATCTCCTGGGCCTATAATTTCGGCTCGCGCAGTGTGCTCGCGAAGAAGCCGGTGAAGACGCCGGAAGATCTCGCTGGCCTGAAGATCAGGACGCTGCCCAATCCTGTTATCACCGAGTGTCTGCGCCTGATGGGCGCTGCCGCGACGCCGCTGGCGTTCGGGGAAATCTATACGGCTTTGCAGGCCGGCGTGCTCGACGGGCTCGAGCACGACCCGCCGACCATTCTCGCCAGCAAGTTCTTCGAGACGGCGAAGCACTATACGCTGACGCAGCATAACTTCTCTCCCCTCGCGACTTATTTCAGCGATGCCACCTTCAATCGGATGGACCCGAAACTGCGTGAAGGATTTCTCGACGCGGCGAAAAAGGCGGCTGCCGATACCCGTAGCCACGGCCTCGAGATGGAGAAAGAGGCGCTCACGGCTCTCGCGGACAAGGGCGTCACCATTGTCGAATGCGACAAGGAGGCCTTCCGCAAGCGCGTTCTCGTTCAGACCGACAATTTCGTAAAGGCGCGGCCTGAGGCAAAACCCGTAGTGGACACGATCCGCGCGACCCAGGCTTGAGGTAACGAACCCATGTCAGGCGCCGCGCCCTTGCCAAGCGGCGGTCACCGGATCACAGCGTCGCTGCTCGCGGTAAGTGACGCCATTGCCGCGATCCTGCTCGCAGCCGACCTCCTGGTCGTCGTCGGTTCGGTGCTGCTGCGCTTTCTCTTCAATGCCCCGGTCGAGTGGGCGGACGATGTGGCCCGTGGCCTCATGGTCGGATCGAGCTTTTTCGGTGCGGCCAGCGCCCTGGCCCGCAGCGAGAATGCCGGCGTGGCATTTTTCGTCGACAGGCTGCCGGCGGGAGTCCGGCGTGTTGTGGATTCCGTGGGTGCGTTGTTGATGACCGTGATCGCGTTCTATGTAGCGTACAACGCCCTAAAGCTCGGCGGTCTCACCACCGGACAAACCACCGGCGCAGGTCTGCCGCTGGAATTGACGTTCTATCCGATGGGCGTTGGCGCGCTGTTCATGACGATTTTCGCCGCCGAGCTGTTTTGCGCGCGTCCTGTCAGCGACATGATCGCGGGCGCGGTTGCGACCGCGGTGATCGTCGGCCTCTATCTGGCGTTGGATTTTGTCGCCCCCGATTCAGTGCCGTCGTCGGGCACGCTGATGCTGCTGGGATTCTTCATCACGCTGTTCGGCGGATTGCCGATCGGCTTTGCACTGGCGCTGGCGGCGCTGACCTTCATCTGGGTGGAAGGTACGCTGCCCGGCGTCATCTTCGCCCAGCAGATGGCGCGCGGCATCGACAATTTCGTGCTGCTGGCGATCCCCTTCTTCATCCTGGTCGGCTATCTGATGGAAGCGAACGGCATGTCGGTTCGCCTGATCGAGCTGCTGCAGCGGGCGGTTGGCCGTATGCGCGGCGGCCTCAATGTCGTCATGGTGACATCGATGGTGCTGTTCTCGGGCATCTCCGGCTCCAAGATGGCCGACGTCGCCGCGGCCGGGTCGGTGCTGATCCCGGCGGCCCGCCGTTCCAAACAAAACCCGGGCGGCGCGGTGGCGCTACTGGCAGCCTCCGCCGTGATGGCGGAAACCATTCCGCCCTGCATCAATCTGATCATCCTGGGTTTCGTCGCCAATTTGTCGATCGGCGGCCTGTTCGTGGCCGGCCTGCTGCCGGCTGGGCTGATGGCGCTGGCGCTTATCGCGGTATCGATCATCTTCGGCAGGCCCCGCGCATCGCTGGAGGAAGCCGAACCGCGAACGCCGATGTCGGGTCTTTGGAGCGGCGCCATCGCCTCGTTCGGATTGATCTTCATGATCTTCGCGGGCTTCAAAAGTGGCTTTGCGACCGCGACGGAAATTTCGGCATTCGCGGCGGTCTATGCCATCGTCATCGGCAGTTTGGTTTTTCGCGAACTCAGTCTCAAAACAGCCGCGCACAGTTTCGTGCAGGCGGCGACGCGCTCCGGGCTGGTGTTGTTTATCGTCGCCGCGGCGCAGTCACTCGCGTTCATCCTCACATTGCAGCAAGTACCACATGCGGTGGGTGATCTGATGCTGTCGCTGTCGGGCACGCATGGCACCTGGCTGTTCATGCTGTTGTCGATCGCCGTGCTGATCGTGATGGGCTCGGTGCTCGAAGGCGCCGCGGCGCTGATCATCTTCGGGCCGCTCTTGCTGCCGGTTGCGACAAAACTCGGCATCGATCCCTTGCACTTCGGCGTGGTGCTGGTCATTTCGATGGGGATAGGCCTGTTCGCACCGCCGCTCGGGCTCGGGCTTTATGGGGCCTGCCTGATCGGCAAGGTGCCGATCGAACAGACGGTCAGGCCGATCATGGGCTATCTTGGCTTGCTGTTTTTGTGCCTGCTGATTATCGCCTTTGTGCCGGTCATCTCTACCGCGTTGCCGCGCGGGTTGGGTTACTGACGAGAAGGATCGCCGAAGTTGAAAGTTTTGTTGACCCATACGCCTCAGATGAGGCGCCAATATTATGGCGAGCGCAGCCTGAACGGCCTGCGAGCGCTAGCGCAAATCGTCTTGCATGAGGGCGATGACGCGCTGGATGCGTCCGGCCTGATCGAGGCGGCGCGCGATGTCGATATCATCGTGGCGGATCGTTTGACGGAAGGCCGGGGCGAGATTTTTCCGTATCTGCCAAAACTGCGCGCCTTCGTCCGTTGCGCGGTCGATATCCGCAATATCGACGTCGAAGCGGCGTCGGCGGCGGGCGTATTGGTGACGCGGGCCGGACCCGGCTTCGTGCAGTCGGTAGCGGAGCTCGCACTCGGCTTTCTGGTCGATCTGTCGCGCGGCATTTCGCGTGCGTCAGCGGATTACCATGCGGGGCGAATGCCGGAGGTCTTGATGGGGCGGCAGCTTGCCGGCAGCTCGATCGGCATCATCGGATTTGGCAGCATCGGCCGCTATCTCGCGCCGCTCGTGAGATCGCTGGGCATGACGGTTCTGGTTGCTGACCCCTTCGTGACAATTGCTGACGCCGACATCCAACATGTCTCTCTCGAGGATCTGCTCGAGCGTTCCGACTATGTCGTCTGCCTCGCCGTCGCCAACGAAAATACCGAAAGTCTGATCGGGCAGGCGGCCCTGGCGCGGATGCAACCGCACGCGTTCTTCATCAACCTGTCCCGCGGCAATCTCGTCGATGAGGCCGCATTAACGGCAGCGTTGCGTGAAAACCGCATTGCGGGAGCAGCGATAGATGTCGGCCGCGCCCGCGATCAGATGCCGACGCCGGAGCTGGCACAATTGCGAAACGTCATCGCGACGCCGCATATCGGCGGCTTGACCCCGCCGGCGATCGAAAGCCAGTCGTTAGAGACGGTGCGTCAAGTCCAGGCAATAATTATTGGCGGGGTTCCACCGGGTGCCGTCAACGCCGATCATTGGACGCGCGGTCTGTGAGCTATCTCACTTGTTCAGGCCAAGAGAAAGGTTATCCGGTATCCCGCCGTCTGCTATGGTCGGACGTGTTTTAGCGGGGACGATAGCTTTGTTGAGGTTTCCAATGAAAAGCCTGATCGCCGCGGTTCTTTGTTCCATCGGTTTCACCACCCTGGCTGCAGCCCAGACGCCGGTCGCCGTCGTCGAGGACATGCAAGGCAAAGTCACCGGCGTCGAATTCATGGACTATGTTGCTCCCGGAAAGGTCATCAAGCTTGGGCCCGGCGGCACGGTCGTGCTCGGCTACATGAAATCCTGCTGGCGCGAAACCATCACGGGCATCGGAACCGTGATCGTGGGCGCTGAAGAGAGCATGGTCCATCTCGGCGACGTCAAGGCCGGCAAGGTGCAATGCGACTCGGGCCATCCGCAATTGACCAGCCGCGAAGTCGGCGAAAGTGCTGCGACCGTGGTGCGCAGCATCGATGAAAAGCACCCGGCGTCGCCGCAGTTGACGCTCTACGGCCTGTCGCCATTGGTGCAGACCCCTGGTCGCGGCAAGCTGATCGTGGAAAGGATCGATCTGAAGGGCGAGCGTTATGCGGTGGATCTTACGCCTGCCTCCGTTGTGCACGGCAAGTTCTACGATTTTGCCAAGGCCGGCACGTCGCTGAAGCCAGGTGGCACCTATGCGGCAAGCCTGGGCTCGCAGCGCATTGTTTTCCTGGTCGATCGGAAGGCCGAACCCGGCCCGACCCCGATCATCGGCCGCCTGTTGCGTCTGGAATAGGCAAGCGAGTTCGATAGCCCGGACCCCGCCATGGGCAGCGTCGTCAGACGAGATGCAGCCGCGATCATTCTCGTCGCCCTGGCCTGCGGCTTCCTTCCTGCGCTGCCGCCGTTCAGCCTGATCCATGGCTGGTCGATCGACGCGCTCACGGCGTTGCGCTGGCAGGTGTTCGGCGCGCGCCTTGATCCCGCCACCAAGCCGGTCGCGGTAATCGCGATCGATCAGGAGACCTACGAAACCTCGCCCTTCAAGGGGTCGCCGACCGTGACCTGGACCACCGAAATTGGCCGGGTACTGAACGCGGTCATCGATGGCGGAGCCAAAGTCGTGGGCTTCGACATCGTGTTCCCGTCGTCGATCGAATTATCCGAGATTCCGTTTGGCGAGGATTCGGTCGGAGCACGACTACGTGGCTTCGATCGGGCGTTCCTTCTGTCGCTGCGGAAGGCATCCGCTGCCGGTAAGGTGGTGCTGGGCGAAACCCTGCGCGGCGACCTGCCTACAGCCGGACAACAGATCGCGGTTGGCCGGCAGAAGAATATCCGCCCGCTCAATATCGTTACCGACCCCGACGACGTGGTGCGAAGGATACCATTGACGTTCCCGGGTGACGGCAAGCCAGTCCCCTCGATGGCGCTGGAGCTGGCATCGCGCGCACTCAATACCGAACCGGTGCTGGACGAAGACGGCGGCGTGACGCTTGCCGGCTATCGCATTCCGAGCGCAGTGCCAAATACCCTGACGCTGAATTTCGAAGGCGGTGCCAACGACCTCCAGACGTTTTCGTTCGCCGATCTGCGGGCCTGTGTCGAGCGCAACGACGTGGATTTCTTCCATCGCGAATTCGCCGACAAGATCGTCATTTTCGGCACTCTGCTCGATTCGGAAGACCGAAAATTCACCTCCAAGCGTCTTGCGACGGAGCTCGATGGTTCGCGCGCCCGGCGCTGCGCGCTGCCGGCGACGCCGCCGACCGCCGGGCAGTTCAAACGAACTTCGATTGCCGGCGTTTATATTCATGCCACCGCCGTGCAAAACTTGATGGCCCGGGACGCGGTGGTCGAATTGCCGGCGACCATGATCGCAATCGCCTTCGCGGCGCTGACCGCGCTTACGGCACGCATGCTGGCCCCTAGCACCGCCGCGCTCGCCTATCTTGGCATGGTTGCGATCTGGACCTCGTGCGCGACATTTGCCTTCACGCGGTCGCTGGCTTTGCCGCTGAGCGAGCCGTTTCTCGCTGGGCTCGCTTCGATGTTTGCGATTATCGCCTACCGCTTCGTTGTTACCGACAAAGGCGAGCGACTGTTGCGAAGGAGTTTTGCACTTTATCTCGCGCCGCAGGTGATCGACAAGATGCTGGCGTCCAACAAGCTGCCGGTGCTGGGCGGCGAAACCCGCGACGTCACCGTGTTCTTTTCGGACCTCGCCGGTTTTTCGTCGATCTCCGAGAAGCTGACGCCGGCGGAACTGGTGTCGCTGATGAACGAGTATCTTTCCGCCATGACCGACATCATCGAAAGCAAGGGCGGCTATATCGACAAATATATCGGCGATTCCATCGTCGCTGTGTTCGGCGCACCGGCCGACGACAGCGACCATGCCAGCAATGCCTCGCATGCCGCGCTCGGCTGCAGGACGCGTCTCGACGAGCTCAACGAAAATTCCGCCGCCTTTCTGGGCTACAAGGTGGCGCAGCGGATGGGGCTCAACTCCGGCGAGGCGCTGGTCGGCAATATCGGCTCGCGGCGGCGTTTTAACTATTCTGTGATGAGCGACGCGGTGAACGTCGCCTCAAGGCTCGAAGGCGCCAACAAATTTTACGGCACCTCCATTGCCGCCTCGGAAATGACGGTCGCGCTCACGGGATCGAAATTCGCTTGGCGCGAACTTGACGCCATCCGGGTGCAGGGACGCTCCACGCCGGTCAAGATCTATGAACTGCTCGCGGAGGCGGGGCAGGAGACGCCGCAGCAGGTGACGGCTGCCGCCGCCTATGCCGAGGGTCTTGCGCACTGGCGGGGGCGCGAATTCGACGCCGCAGCGCGATGTTTTGAGCGCGCCGCCGATTTCGACAAGCCATCAGCGTTGTTCCTCGGGCGCGCGAGGGCCTTCGAACAGCATCCGCCCGATACGGATTGGGAGGCGGTCACGACGCTCGAGGCAAAGTAGGCGACTGCGCGCCGGCCACGCCGGCGCATTGATGATTGAAATCGTACCCCGGCCAACTATGCTTAGTCGCCGGGGGCAGGGCGATGTGGTTGTTCGACAGGCGCAAGCGCAAGGAAGTCTGGGACGAAGATATCCAATGGCCGATCGGCGATATCGAGGCCGCCCACAAGATTCGCGACATCTGCCGCTCGGCGCTCGACAGTGCCGAGAAAGTAGCCGGCTTTGCCGGACCGCTGAACAACAAGAACAAATCCGAGGCCGAGCGCTACAAGCGCGCCACCAAGGCGGCGATGGAGATCGCCATCAAGATCTCGGACGATTTGTTGCGCGATTCCTCGGTGCGCCAGATCGTGACCTTGTGCGTGAAGGCCAACGATTTGAAGACGGCGCGGATACTGTTGCGAGCGATCCAGGCCCAGTCGATCCGGGAGGATGTGCTCAACGAGCATCCGATTTTGCGGCAATGAACAACCGGCTCAAGCAACATGAACATCGTTAGTCCGCAACAGCTGAAACTGAAGGTCGACAGCACGACCGATGTCTCCGCGCTGCTGCTCCACCCGCAAAAGGCGCGCGCCTGCTTTGTCTTTGCCCATGGCGCGGGGGCAGGGATGACCCACGAATTCATGGAGAAGGTTGCGGCCGGCCTCTGCGACCGCGGCATCGCGACGCTGCGCTATCAATTTCCGTACATGGAAAAGGGTAGCCGGCGGCCGGATGCGCCGGCTATCGCCCATGCCGCGGTGGGGGCTGCCGTCGCCGAGGCTGCGCGATGCTGCCCGGGGCTCGGCCTCGTGGCCGGGGGCAAATCGTTCGGCGGCCGCATGACCTCGCAGGCGCAGGCGATCGCGCCGCTCGCGGGCGTCCGCGCACTTGCGTTCCTGGGCTTTCCGCTGCATCCGGCGGACAAGCCATCGGAGACGCGGGCCAAGCACCTAGGCGATGTCCATATTCCCATGCTGTTCGTGCAGGGCACGCGCGACAAGCTTGCGCAGCCGCAGCTGCTCGAAGGCGTCATGAAGCGCCTGGGTCCATCGGCGTCGCTGCATCAGGTAGCGGAGGCGGATCATTCCTTTCATGTGCTGGCGCGCTCGGGAAGGAACGACGGCGACGTCATGCGCGAGATTGTCGCGAAACTATCGGACTGGATCGCTGCGACGGCGGGTCAATGAGCCACGCGATGCCTTATTCGAAGACCACGCCCATCCGGGTTCCCTTGCGCCACATGACGCGGCAGGGCCGATGCGATCCGTCGCCTGGCACGACCAACGTGAACGTCTCAGGGATCCCGATTTGGTTGACCACTTCCAGCGCCGCGCCGTGGTTCGAGAGGTTGCGAACCGCGCAATCGATCGCACCGCCGCCGAACTCGATCGTTCCGGCTTTCAAGACCCGCTGGCGTGGGTCGTGTCGCATTTCGGCCATCACCCTGGCTCCGCGTTGCTGGGGTACCCGCCTTGGAGAAATAAACCCGGCCGGTTAATGACCGGCCCATCCGCGGGCGCCGTATGACTACGGGTTCGGCCGAGGGGAGGCATTTGCAGATTCCTGGCCCGATCAGACCGTTGCGACCGCGATCCTTGCCGGAGGAATGAGCCGACGGCTTCAGGCGAAATAAACCACGGCGCACGCTTCACCCGCATCGCTTGCCGCCTTTGATATTATGAAGGAAATATTAACGATGCGGAGCGACGCTGGAATCCGGCACTCGTTCGTGACGCGGATTTGTAATGCAGGGAATTCATCGAAAACTGGCCCGGTCGCCGGCGTCGTCGCTGACGGCGCTCGGCGTCGTGCTTTCGGTGGCGACGATCGTGCTGTTTCTGACCGATCTGCAAGCCCGCTACCAGGACAGGATCGCGACCGCAAAAACCGACGCCCAGAGCTTCGCACGAATTCTTGCCGAGCACACGGCGCTGACCTTTGAAGACGTCGACCGTGCCCTGTTGGAGGCCGCGGCAATCCGCAGAAACAGCCTGGCTGGAAAGTACAGCGACCCCGGCGCAGTCAATGCTGCGCTTCGCCAGTTGAAAAAGGGCTCGCCCATCCTCGTCGCCGTCGGATGGACCGATGCGTCGGGGCAACCCATCGCTCATTCCTATGACCACGCGCCTCCACTCAGCAATATATCCGCGATGTCGTTCTTCACCGCCCAGCGCGACACCACCGAGGATCGGCTGTTCATTTCACCACCCTATCGTTCAGTGGTTGGCGACAAATGGTTCACGGCAGCATCACGGCGGTTGACCAACCCCGACGGCAGCTTCGCCGGTGTCGTTGCCGCGCCGCTCGATCAATCCTATTTTCTGAAGCTCTACCGCTCGATCGATCTCGGCAAGGGCGGATCCGTGTCGTTGCTGCACCGCGAGGGGCGGATTCTGGCGCGGCAGCCTGAACAAAAGGAGGCGCTTGGAAAATCCTTCGCGGATAACCCGCTCTTCACCAAATGGCTGCCGGAATCGGAGGCGGGTACCTTTGAGTCGACGAGCCCCATCGACGGCGTGGGTCGCGTGGCAGGCTACAAGGCCGTACCCGGGTTGCCGCTGGTCTTGATCGTGACCTATGCGCGCAGCGACGTGCTCGATCCATGGTTCCGGCACCTCTATACGTTCGGTCCGCTCGTTGTCGCGATCGTTTTCATCATTTTGTTCGGCACATTCGTCCTGGTGCGGCAGACAAATGCTCTAGCGGCGAAAACACGAGCCCTTGCGAATACCAATGCGCTCTTCGACGCTGCGCTGAGTAACATGCCGGACGCGCTGAGCATGTTTGACGCCAATGAGAAATTGCTGGTCTCGAATAGCCGCTACCGCGAAATGTACGAGCTGACAGAAGAGCAGGTGAAACCTGGAACCCCGCTGTCTCGCATTGTCAGCGAGTACAAGACCGGCGGAACCGACTTCGACCCCGACAAATTTGCCCAAGGCGCAAAAGTCCGGGCGCCGCACACACTCACGCTCGCCGACGGCCGCGTGATCCTGATACAGCGCACGCCGATGAAAGACGGCGGCTGGGTCGCGACCCACACGGATATTACGGAGAAGCGGCGAGCCGAGACTCGGCTGGTCGAGAATGCGTCGGAACTAAAACGCGCAAATGATCGTTTTGATGCCGCCATCAGCAACATGTCGCAGGGCCTCTGCCTGTTCGACGCAGACAAGCGACTGGTGATTTCGAACAATCGCTTCCAGGAGATATACCTCCTGCCGGACGAATTGGTCAGACCGGGCACGCCGTTGAATCGGATACTGCAACATTATGTCGACCGCGGCGAAACCAGCGATTTGACCGTCGATCAACATACCCAACTGATGCCGACGCAACTGAAGCAGAATTACCAGCCGGCCGACGGCCGCGAGATATTGATTCAACGCAAACCCCTACCGGACGGCGGCTGGGTCGCGACCCACGAAGACGTCACGGAGCAAAAACGCGCGGTGCAATTGCTGGCCGAGAAAGCCGCCGAGCTCGAAGCCATGAACGTGCGCTTCGATGCCGCGCTCAACAATATGTCCCAGGGGCTCTGCGTGTTCGATGCGGAGCAGAAGGTCGTCGTTTCAAATGCCCGCTATGGCGAGATCTATCATCTCGGCCGCGATCAGATAAAACCCGGCACCTCGTTGCGGCAGATCCTCGAATACCGCCGCGAGAAGGGCACGAATTTTGCGATGGCTCCGGATGTCTACACCACAGTAAATGTGAAAGAGGCAAACGAAATCCAGGAGCTTGCCGACGGGCGCGTGGTCGCGATCGCCCGTCACACCATGCCGGATGGTGGCTGGCTCACCACGCATGAGGACATCACCGACCGCGCGCGGAACGAAAAGCGGATCGCGTTCCTTGCGCAGCACGATCTGCTCACCGGCCTCGCGAACCGCGCGCTGTTCGCCGAAAAACTTGACGATGCCGCCAAGCGGCTGCAGCGCCACGGCACCACCTTTACCGTTCTGATGCTCGACCTCGACAGGTTCAAGAACGTCAACGACACGCTGGGGCATCCGGCGGGCGACCAGTTGCTGATCGAGGTCGCGCAGCGGTTGAGTTCGTCGCTGCGCGATACCGACGTGCTGGCCCGTTTCGGCGGCGACGAATTCGCCATCATCCAGGAAAACGAGAAGAACCAGAGCGAAGGCGCCATCAAGGTGGCACTGCGGATCATCGGGCTTATCCAGCAGCCATTCGACCTCAACGGCCATCGGGTCAACATCGGCACCAGCATCGGACTAGCCTTTGCGCCGGAGCACGGCATCGATGCCTTGACGCTTTTGAAAAAGGCGGATCTGGCGCTCTATGCGGCGAAGCAGGCGGGACGCAACGATTTCCGCGTGTTCCAGCCCGAGCTGATCGAGGCGGCGGACGTCCAGAAGTCGATGGAAAGCGAACTGTGCGAGGCGATCTCGCAACGCGAATTCGAGTTGCACTATCAGCCGGTGATCGATGCCAAGACGCGGGGCATCTCGGGCGTGGAGGCTTTTGTGCGCTGGCATCATCCATCGCGAGGCCTTCTCCTGCCCGGCCAATTTCTGCCGCTCGCGGAGCAGACCGGGTTGATGCTGCCGCTCGGCGAATGGATTCTGCAGCAGGCGTGCGCGGATGCCGCCGCCTGGCCGCCGCATGTCAGGCTTGCCATCAACATTTCCCCGGTGCAGTTCAACAAGGGAAATCTCTTCGACATCGTATTATGCGCGCTGGTTGAATCCGGCCTCGCGCCGGAGCGGCTCGAACTGGAAATCGCCGAGACCTCGCTGCTGGAAAAGACCCAGGCGCATCTGCAGACCATGAGGCAATTGAAGAGCCTTGGTGTCTCGATGGTGCTCGACAATTGCGGCACCGGATATTCCTCGGCGAGTTACCTGACCGGCTTCCCGTTTGACAAGATCAAGATCGACCGACCGGTCAGCCAGGGATTCGCGACCCGCCGGGATTGTGCGGCGGTCGTTGCTTCCGTGCTGGCATTGGCGCGGGGACTCGATATCGCGACCGCGGCAAAGGGCGTTGAGAAGAGCGAACAGTTCGGGGCATTGCAGGCCGCAGGGGTCGATTTTGCTCAGGGCTATTTGTTCGGCCGGCCGGTTCCGCATGCTGAGCTTGACCTGGAGCCGCAATGCCAATGGCAGAGAACGTCGCTTGAGGGTCGTGGTATTCAATCCGCAAGGGCTTCTTAAGGCAGATTCGGGTCGTAGGGCATGAACGCGCAGGAAAATCTGATCGATCAGCTTGAAAGCGTGCTGGCGAGCAAGGATCTGTCGAAACGCGCCGACATCCTGCGGCGGGTCACCGATCTTTTCACTCACGGTTCGGGCAAGTTTTCCGAGGATCAAATCGAGCTGTTTGACGATGTTATGGGCATCCTGGTCGGACAGATCGAAACTGCAGCCCGCGCGGCGTTTGGAAGCCGGCTCGCCCAGCTCGCCGACGCGCCCGGCAAGGTGATCCGCACGCTGGCATTCGACGATGCGATCGAAGTGGCCGGGCCGGTTCTGCAGCACTCGCCGCGGCTCGATGATGCGGCGCTGGTGGAGAATGCGCGGACCAAGAGTCAGGGCCATTTGCTGGCGATTTCCACCCGAACGAGACTGGCCGAAGCCGTCACCGATATTCTGGTCGACCGCGGCAATCATCAGGTCGCCGCCTCTACCGCATGCAACCGCGGCGCCAGGTTCTCCACGCCGGGATTATCGACGCTGGTCAAACGGGCGCAGGACAATAGCGAACTCGCTCTGTCGGTCTGGTCGCGCCCCGACATCCCGCGCCAGGACCTCATGAAATTGTTCGGGCAGGCGTCTGAAATCGTGCGGCGCAAGCTCGAAGCGGCCGATCCGCAGCGCGTCGCGCTGATCCGCGCCGCGGTGGCGGAAGCCTCGGACCAGATTCAGACAACCGTGCGCGCCGTCTCCCGCGACTACGAGCAGGCGCGGGCCCATGTGGGTTCGCTTCATTCGATCGGGCAACTCGACGAGGCGCGGCTGCAAGAGTTCGTTCGCGCCGGGAATTTCGACAGGACCGCCGTCGCGCTGTCGGTGATGTGCAACCTCCCGATCGGGGCGATTGAACGGGCGCTGGTGCGGAGCGAGCCGGATCAGCTCCTGGTTCTTGCCAAGGCCATCGATCTGTCATGGGAAACCACCAAGGCGATCCTGACCCTGCAGGCCGGTCGCGGCGGCATCGCGAAAGAACGAATGGACCGGTGCTTTGCGAGCTTCTTCCGGCTGCAGCCGAAGACCGCTCGGACCGCCCTCCAGTTTTATCGGCTGCGCGAGCAAGCGGACAGGGATGCGCCGCTCTCGTCGTAGGTCGCTTTCGTGGCAAGCG
>DATBYN010000290.1:0-3265 GCA_036513695.1 Bradyrhizobium sp.
CGCCGGAAAAGCCTGGGAGGAGGGGCGCTTCAGGAATTCGGTGGTGCCGGTGAAGGACGTCAACGGCCTCACCATCCTCGCCAAGGACGAGCATATGCGCCCGACCACGACGATGCAGTCGCTGGCGTCGCTTCAGCCGTCGTTCGAGACCATGGGACAGATGGGCGGTTTTGATGCGGTGGCGATCCAGTCGCACCCGGAGATCGAGCGCATCAACTACGTGCATCACGCCGGCAATTCGTCCGGGATTGTCGACGGCGCCGGCGCGGTGCTGCTCGGCAGCAAGGAGGCCGGCAGCAAACACGGCCTGAAGCCGCGGGCAAAAATCCGCGCTTTTACCAATATCGGCTCCGAGCCCGCGATGATGTTGACGGGACCTGTCGATGTCACCGAAAAGCTGTTCGAACGCTCCGGCATGAAAAAAACCGACATCGACCTGTTTGAACTGAACGAGGCGTTTGCCTCCGTGGTGCTGCGCTACATGCAGGCGTTCGACATCGACCCCGCCAAGATCAACGTCAATGGCGGCGCGATCGCGCTCGGCCATCCGCTCGGCGCGACAGGCGCGATGATTTTGGGCACCGTGCTCGACGAACTCGAGCGCACCAACAAATCGACGGCTTTGGTGACGCTGTGCATCGGCGGCGGCATGGGCACCGCGACGATCATCGAAAGAGTTTGAGGCGGACGCGACCGTAGGGTGGGCAAAGCGAAGCGTGCCCACCATTCCAGATAACAAGCCGATAGATGGTGGGCACGGCGCGACGAGCGCCTTTGCCCACCCTACGCAGCGCAGCGATTGAATTGGGAGCATCAAATGACCTTCAAGAATTTCAAGATCGAGATCGACGCCGACGGCATTGCGCTCGTCACCTGGGACACCCCCGGCCGTTCCATGAACGTGCTGGACGAGACCTCGATCAACGAACTCGAGGCGATCGTGAAGCAGACCTCGGCCGATGCCGCGGTCAAAGGCGTCGTCATCACCTCGGGCAAGGAGGCCTTATCGGCCGGCGCCGATCTATCGATGCTCGAAGGCATGAGCCGTAGCTATGCCGAAGCGCTGGAGACGAAGGGCGAGGTCGCGGCCAACCAGATGCTGTTCGACCAGAGCCGCCGGTTCTCGTTGGTGTTCCGCTCGATCGAGACTAGCGGCAAGCCGTGGGTTGCGGCGATCAACGGACTGGCACTCGGCGGCGGCTTTGAACTCACGCTGTCCTGTCACTACCGCATCGCCGCGGAAAATCCAAAAACCCGTCTTGGCTTGCCGGAAATCAAGGTCGGGCTGTTCCCCGGCGCCGGTGGCACCCAGCGCCTGCCGCGCATCGTGCCGCCGCAGGATGCGATGCAGATGCTCTTGAAGGGCGAGGCGGTCAATCTGGCCAAAGCAAAGACCCTAAAACTGATCGACGCTATCGTTCCCGCGGCCGATCTCATCAAATCGGCAAAAGACTGGATCAAGGGCGGTGGCAAGGCGGTCGCGCCCTGGGACACCAAGGAATTCAGGCTGCCGGGCGGGCCGGTCTATTCCAAGGCCGGCATGATGATGTTCCCGGCCGGCAACGCGATCTTCCGCCGCGAAACTTTTGATAATTATCCGGCGGCGCGGGCGGTCATGCAGTGCGTGTATGAGGGCCTGCAGCTTCCGATCGACGCCGCGCTGCGCGTCGAATCCCGCTACTTCACGCAGATCCTGCGCTCCAAGGAAGCGGCCGCGATGATCCGCAGCCTGTTCCTGTCGATGCAGGAATTGAACAAGGGCGCGCGGCGTCCGCAGAACGTGCCACCGACCAAGGTGAAAAAGCTCGCCGTGATCGGCGCCGGCTTCATGGGCGCCAGCGTCGGTTACGTCTCGGCCCGCGCCGGCATCGACGTGGTCCTGATCGACCGCGATCAGGAGAGCGCCGACAAGGGCAAGGGCCACGCCAAGGCCGTGATCGACGATCTGATCAAGAAGGGCCGCGCCAAGGAAAGCGATAGCGATGCGATCCTGTCGAAGATCACCGCGACCGCTGACTACAATGCGCTGAAGGATTGCGATCTCATCATCGAAGCCGTGTTCGAGGATCGAAAAGTAAAGGCCGAGACCTACGCCAAGGCGCAGCCGCTTTTGAAGTCTGACGCGATCTTTGCCTCCAACACCTCAACCTTGCCGATCAATTCGCTGGCCGAGGAATTCAAGGATCAGGGCAAGTTCATCGGCATTCACTTCTTCTCGCCGGTCGAGAAGATGATGCTGGTGGAGATCATCGTCGGCAAGAATACCGGCGATGTCGCGCTCGCGACCGCGCTCGACTACGTGCGCGTGATCGGCAAGACGCCGATCGTGGTCAATGATTCCCGCGGCTTCTTCGCCAACCGCTGCGTGCTTCGTTTCACGGCCGAGGGCCTGGAAATGCTGATGGAGGGCGTGCCGCCGGCGATGATCGAGAACACCGCGAAGATGGCGGGCATGCCGGTCGGGCCGTTATCGCTGTCGGATGAAGTGGCGCTCGATCTCGTGCTGAAAATCATGAAGGCGACCGAGGCCGATCTCGGCGCCAATGCCATCGACCAGGCCCAGAAGAAGCTCCTGGTCGAGATGGTCGAAAAACAGGGACGCTTTGGCCGCAAGAACGGCAAGGGATTTTATGATTATCCCGAGAAGGGCAAGGGCCAGAAGAGCCTGTGGTCGGAATTGAGCGGTTTGCAGCCAAAACACCTCGACCCCGACACGCTCGACGTCGAGGAGTTGAAGCAGCGCTTTCTCGTCGTGCAGGCGGTGGAAGCCGCGCGCACGGTCGAAGATCACGTCATCACCGACATGCGCGAGGCCGATGTCGGCTCGATTTTGGGTTTTGGCTTTGCCCCGTTCACCGGCGGCACGCTGTCCTATATCGACTTCATGGGCACCAAGAATTTTGTCGCGCTGTGCCACAGGCTGGAAGCAAAGTACGGCTCGCGCTTCACCCCGCCGAAATTGTTGGAAGAGATGGCCGCCAAGGGCGAGACCTTCTACGGCCGCTTCCCGCCGAAGAAACTGGCGGCAGCGTAACGCGAGGCCGCGGCGCAAAGAAAAACCGTCGTCCCTGCGAAAGCAGGGACCCATAGCCACCGGCGGTTTTTTTGAGCAGCCTGGGGCCACATCGAGCGTAACCACAAACATTTGTGGTTATGGGTCCCTGCTTTCGCAGGGACGACGATGCGAGGTGTTTTTCGTGCCCGTCGCAGCAACAAAAAAGGCCGGATCATCGATCCGGCCTTTTTTGCATCACAGTGCAAAAAA
>DATBYN010000291.1:0-20416 GCA_036513695.1 Bradyrhizobium sp.
ATCGATCATTCGCGCAAACATGGACGCCTCGATTCAAAAAATATCGCTGCCGAACGAAATCACGGCGCTCCTGCGCAGCCGTCGGCGCCGGCTCTCGCCGAGCCCTTCTTGCAATGAACGTCCATCGTTACCGGCGCCACGCGGCGCCGATCAGGAAACCAAGACCGAGCGCGAGCCCGACGGTCGCCAGCGGCCGCTCGTGGATAAGGTCTTCCAGCGTTTCTTCGATCGAAGTGGCGGCGTCCTGCGCGGCATCCAGCGCAGCGCTGCCGCGTTCGGAGAGATCGTCGACGGCTGAATCGACATTGGCACGCGCCTGCTTGTAACCTTGGCGCGCCTGTTTGCCGGCGTTGCCGGCGAAGGAATTCAGCGCGTCGGTGATCTGCTCTGTCAGGGCTGAGATATCGTTTTTCACAGCTGCTACATCCTTTTCAAGGCGTTCATAGGTCGCTTTGTCGGTCAGATTCTTGATTCCGAATTCGCCGTCGGTAGCCGACATCAAAAGCTCCCGGATATTCAAATGATTGAAATGACGTATGGAACAAACGTTTCGTTTCGCCGGAAGTTCCGGTCAGCCCGGCGGCAGGTTCGGCGAAGCAGTCGGCAAAAGATGGTCCTTGATAATGAGCGCCACGATCAAAAGCGGCGACGACAGGAAGCCGCCCATCGGTCCCCACAGCCAGGTCCAGAACGCCAGCGCCATGAATACCGCGAGCGCATTCAGCTCCAGCCGGCGGCCGATGATCGTAGGTGTGACAAAATGACCTTCGAGAAAAGTGAGCCCGACAAAGGCCAGCGGCGCGATCAGGCCCGCGGCGAGCGTGGAGAACGCGATCACGCCGACCACCGTCAGCGTCACGAACATCGCGACCGGCCCGATGATCGGAAAGAAGTTCAACGTTGCTGCCAGCGCGCCAAGCCCGGCCGGATTGGGCATGCCCGTGATTGCGCAGATGATGCCGGTTGCTGCGCCGACGCCGAGATTGATCATCGTCACCGTGAGCAGATAGCCGCCGAGCTGGCCTTCGATCTCGTTGAGGATCCGCAACGTGCGCAGCCGCGCGTCATGTTCGGCAAAATTCATGATCAGCGCGCGGCGCAGGTCGCGCCAGCTCGCGATGAACAGGATCAGCGTTGCAAAGAACAGCAGGAATTCGGTGAATGTCGGCGACAGGAATTCGACGGTCGGCTGCATCCAGTCGAATTTCGGCATCTGGAACGTTGAAAACGCGTCCGATCCCCCGAGCATGCTCTGGAGCTCCTGCCACAGCGCTAGCGGCCGGTCGAACACATGCAATTTATCTCGCAGGCGCACGCCCAGCTCCGGCAAACGCGTGCTCCATTCCATCAACGGCGAAGAGATCAGGCCGATGACGAAGATAGCCCCGGCACCGACCGCGCTCACGATCAGCACCGCCGCCACCGCGCGGGGAATTTTATGCCGCTCCAAAAATCCGGCGGCCGGCGACAGCATGGTGCCGACCACGAATGCCGCCACCACGGGCAAGAAAAACGCCTTGGCGACATAGAGAACGGCGACAACGCTGATGACGAGCAGCACAATCAAGGCAAAGGCAACAATATCCGCGCGCCCGATGAGCGGCGGTTGTTCGGTGGTGCTGTCAGACAATGTTGTGCCGGCCGCTTGGACGGGGAGGATACGCAATTGCTTCACCCATGGCTCCGCGAACCCAACAGGCGCGGCTTGCAAAGGTTCCATCGCGCAAACGTGAGGGCGCGACCGCTTGACATGCCAGCGTCCTAATTTGAGTCGCGATGGAACCGCAGCGCCGCGGCCGCGTTTGTTTGTCAGAGCATCACCGTGATGCATATCCAACGGGGCAGCTCATGACACAGACAATCACAGGCAATTGCAGGCTTTCCTTGCGCGCGACCGGCGCGCTGGTTTTTGGCGCGGCGTTGCTACTTTCGCCCGCAATCTTCGCCACCGAGGCCAGTGCGCAGGCTCTCAGCTACGCACCGCAAAGCGCCTTTCCATCAGACAATGGGCTCGCGCCGCCGGCGCCCGTGCTGACCGACGAAGGCGATGGCAGCGCAAGCCTGCTGCCCGAACGGCTGCGCCGCGCCGTCATCGCCTACGACACCCGCGAAGCGCCCGGCACCGTCATCATCGATACGCCCAACACCGCGCTTTATTACGTGCTGGGCCAGGGCCGCGCGGTTCGTTACGGCGTCGGCGTCGGCCGCGAGGGATTCACCTGGGCGGGCGTGCAGACCATCAGCCGCAAGGCGGAATGGCCGGATTGGTATCCGCCGGCGGAAATGATCGCGCGCCAGCCATATCTGCCGCGTTTCGTGGCGGGTGGCCCCGGCAATCCGCTGGGGGCGCGCGCGATGTATCTCGGCTCCAGCCAGTACCGCATTCACGGCACCAACGATCCCAGGACGATCGGGAAGTTCGTTTCCTCGGGCTGCATCCGCATGACCAATGAAGACGTCGCGGATCTGTTCAGCCGCGTCGACATCGGCACCAAGGTTGTGGTGCTGCCGAAGAATGCGCCGCGGCTTGAAGCCCGCGCGACGACGACCGTTCGGCCAGCGGCGCCGCAGCGACGTCCCGCGATGACCACGTTACCCTCGGGCCGTCAGGCGATGAACGTTTCGACGTCGTCACTGTATTGAGGATTGAGCCGATGCGGAGATCAACCGGCAAGATCGGCCTCGGCATGGCGGCGGTGCTGTGCGCATCGGCGCTTGCCTCGAGCGCGCGAGCCGAAGACTTCCTCTCCGCTCTGTTCGGCGCCTTCGGCGGCGGCCGGCCGCCAGTGATCTCGCTGCCGTTCGCCAACGACGGCGGCCCGATCGTTCCGCCAACCGACGTGCGCCCGCGCGCCTATTCCGGCGGGCAGGCCTATTGCGTGCGCACCTGTGACGGGCGGTATTTTCCGATTACCGCCTCCGACAGCCAGAGCCGGGCGGCATCGTGCAATAATTTCTGCCCGGCCAGCAAAACCGAGATCGTCTACGGCAGCCATATCGACAATGCCGTGACCGAAAACGGAAAACCGTATTCGGAATTGCCAAATGCATTCCGCTATCGCAATGAGATCGTCGCGGGATGCACCTGCAACGGTCATGATCAGATCGGCCTCGCACCGGTCAAGATCGAGGACGATCCGACACTCCGCAAGGGGGACATCGTCGTCGGTGCCGGGGGTGCGCTGATGGCCGCGGGCCGCGGCGCCGACAAGCGCGGCGCCTCCTTGAACTTCTCGCCGGCCTCGGAACGGATCCGCGCGCGATATCAGCGCGTGCCGGTGGTGGCTCAGGAATAACTGGCCCAACGATCGTCGTCCCGGCCTTGAGCCGGGACCCATAACCACAGCATTTGGTTGTTGGACGAAAGCCGTCGAACAGCGAGTGTCAAACAGACGCCGCGGCGTATGGGTCCCGGCTCAAGGCCGGGACGACGGTTGGTGGAGTTTGCTCGCTGGCGACCGGCGTTGGCCGGGACGAGATAGATCAAGCCGCGCGGATCTTGCCGAGGAAGTCGGTGACCTGGCTGCCCAATTGCTGGCTCTGGGTTTCCAGCGTCTGGGAGGCCCGCTTGACATCCTCTGCTGCCGCGGCCGAGGCGTCCGCGTCGGTTTTGACGCCGGTGATATTTTCCGAGACGTTCTTGGTGCCTTGCGCTGCAAATTGCGTGCTGCGGGTGATCTCTTGCGTAGCGGCGCCCTGTTCCTGAACTGCGGCGGCGATCGCGGTCGCGACTTCGTTGACTTCGCCGATAATGCTGCCGATGCCCTTGATGGCGTCGATCGCCTCGCCTGCGACCTTCTGAATGTCCGCGATCTGCTCGGAAATCTCTTCGGTTGCTTTCGCGGTCTGGCTCGCCAGCGATTTGACCTCGGATGCCACCACGGCAAAACCTCTTCCCGCTTCGCCCGCGCGCGCGGCCTCGATGGTCGCATTGAGCGCCAAGAGGTTGGTTTGCGCGGCAATGGTGTTGATCAGGCCGACCACTTCGCCAATCCGGCCGGCAGATTTTGCCAGTCCCTGGACCGTGCCGTCGGTGTCTCGCGCCTGGCTGACCGCGCGGCTGGCGATCCCGGCGGCGTGCGCGGCCTGCTGGCTGATATCGTTGATCGACGCGCTCAATTCCTCAGACGCAGCGGCGACGGTCTCGACGCTCATCGAAGCCTCGCTGGACGCCTTCTCCGCGACTTGAACCCGCTCGTTGGTTTTTTGGGAGACTGCCGACAGGCCGGAGGAGGTGGTCCGCATCTGGCCGGAAGCGTCGCCCAGTTGCTGCAGCGATTGGCGCACCATGCTCTCGAACTCACCGACATAATTGTCGATCGCCTGCTGGCGCGAAGCCGCGCCGGCGTTGCGTTCGCGCTCCTGCTGCTCGATCCGCAGTTTGTCAGTCGCCTGCTGCTTGAAGGTTTCGAGCGCCCCGGCAAGCGCGCCGATCTCGTCGCGGCGCGCCGTGTATCCGGTGTCGATGGTCAGATCGCCGCCGGCCACCTTCAGCATGGCGTCGCGCATATTGTGCAGCGGCTTGATCACACGGCGGCCGACCATCGTCATGGCGCCGAACGTCAGGGCGAGAGCGCCAGTCAACAGCACGAGCTGCAACACCAGCGAGCGCAGCGCTTCGGAATGCTGGACGGCGGTGTATTCCTTGGCCGCCTCCAGTGCCGCGTCCGCGACGCCGACCGCGGCAGCGAGACGTCCGACCGTGAACGGGCTCCATTGGTTGGCCGTCATTTCCGGTTTTTCGCCGGTTGCGAGCGCATTCACCAGGCGATCGCGAAGCGCGACATATTGCGGATCGAAATAGGCTGATTTGTTTGCGGCCATCGCTGTGGAAAGCGCGGGAGGCAACTGCATTCCCGCCATCGTCAATTCCAGCGCCTTCCATGCGATGTCGATACCGCCGAGCAATTTCGTGTAAGCCTTTTGGGTTTCCGGCGTCACCTTGCCGGCGGCTAGTCCGTTCGAAACCAATAGCGATGTCTCGCCCGCGGTGTTGCGCAACAGCCAGGCGATCTGCTTGGTCGCCAGCAACTGGTCGATCATGGCATCCTGATGATTGACGGCGGCGGCGAGCGCTCCGGACAGTTTGTCGAGCGTCTCCAGCAGCGCCGTTTCCGTCTCCATGTACTCCTTGCCGAGCGCCAGGCGCCGCGAAGCCTTCGGCTTGCCCATTTCGTCCCAGAATTCCTTCTGTTCGGCGGTCACCACCTTGAACAGGCGATCGAACTCAGGGATCAGCGTCTGTTTTTGGGCGAATTCGATTAACGGAAGCACCTCGAGTGCGCGGGTCATGGCCGGCATTTCCGAGTCGCGAAGGCCGCGCAGATATTTGTCCGTCTCGCCGTCGATCGCCTGATCAGAATTCAATAGCCGGTTGGTCGTGGAGCGGTCACTGCGCAGACGATCCATCGCCCTGAACATGTTGGCCGACGCGTCGGCGATCAGCGCGATCCGGTTCGTGGCCTGCAGGCGGCCCCAGGAATCCCAGGCGTTAAGCGAGAAGCCGGCGATGACGCAGAATGCGGTTGCCAGGATGACGGCCTGAAGCAGCGCCGATACGGTTAAGCGATTGAACATGACTGGCCCCCAATTCTTATTCAGTTAGGCCAAAAAAGGGTAAATATTTCGACAGCGGGCGGCCGTAGTTATACGCGGCAGGGGAAAGCCGTGCTGGCTTGGAGGGGTGGTTCCTTGAGCGGAACCGCAGGGCGCAATGCGCGTTAACGAACGGTTAAATTCGCTTCTCGGCCGGACAGGGGATTTTCGAATGCTTATCAGCGTGCTCGTTACATTTCTTGTCGTCATTCTCGTTCTGTATCTGATCAACATGTTGCCGCTCGACGCCCGCGCCAAGCAAATCGCCCGCGTCGTCGTGATCATCCTCGGCGTGATTTCACTCTTGAAATACATCGCGGTGTTTTAGCCTCCCGTCATTGCGAGGAGCAACGCGACGAAGCCATCCAGCTTTGTCTAGCTAAGCTGGATGGCTTCGCTAGCGCTCGCAACGACGAACAAAAAAGCCCCGGCGGAGACCGGGGCTCTTCGTTCGTTCAGCGCTGCAAAATTACTTCAGCGTCGTGAACCAGTCATCGACATCCCTGTGAATCTGATCCTTGGCAAAGCCGTAGCGCTGCTGCAGCTTGCCTTCGAGCTGCTCGCGGCGGCCTTCGATCACATTGAGATCGTCATCGGTAAGTTTGCCCCACTTCTCCTTGGCCTTGCCTTTGAACTGTTTCCAGTTGCCTTCGACCCGGTTCCAATCCATGGCCATCTCCCTTTTGCGTTGATGGCAATTCAACGAATGGGCAATTCAAACGTTCCGAAGGAACCTAACTCGCGGCCTTGGCCTCTCTGCGCCGCGCGGTGAGGATGTACTCCGTGTAGCCGTTCGGCTGCTCGCGCCCCTTGAACACCAGGTCGCACGCGGCCTTGAAGGCGGTGCCGTCGAAGGAGGGCGCCATCGGCCGGTACAGCGAATCGTCGGCATTCTGCTTGTCCACCACGACCGCCATCCGCTTCAGCGACTCCATCACCTGCTCCCTGGTGATGACGCCCTGATGCAGCCAGTTCGCCAAATGCTGGCTCGAGATCCGCAACGTGGCACGATCTTCCATCAGGCCGACGTCGTGGATATCGGGCACCTTGGAGCAGCCGACGCCTTGATCGATCCAGCGCACCACATAGCCCAAAATGCCCTGGCAATTGTTGTCGATCTCCTGCTTCACATCGTCGGGCGCCCAGTTCGATTTCGATACGGGAATCGTGAGGATGTCCGAGAGCTTGGCGCGCGGGCCATTCTTCGCCAGCTCCTGCTGCCGCGCCAGCACGTTGACCTGATGATAGTGCAGCGCGTGCAGCGTCGCAGCTGTCGGCGACGGCACCCAGGCGGTGGTGGCGCCGGCCTGCGGATGCGCGATCTTCTGCGCCAGCATGTCCGCCATCTTGTCGGGCGCCGCCCACATGCCCTTGCCGATCTGGGCATGGCCGGGCAGCCCGTCGATCAGGCCGATATCGACGTTCCAGTCTTCATAGGCCTTGATCCACGCTTGTGATTTCATGTCGTTCTTGCGGATCATCGCTCCCGCTTCCATCGAGGTATGGATCTCGTCGCCGGTGCGGTCGAGGAAGCCGGTGTTGATGAACACGATTCGCCTGGAGGCATTCTGGATGCAGGCCTTGAGGTTGACCGTGGTGCGGCGCTCCTCGTCCATGATGCCGACCTTCATGGTGTTTTCCGGCAGCGACAACAGCTTCTCGACGCGAGCGAACAATTCGCAGGCCAGCGCTACCTCGTCGGGGCCGTGCATCTTCGGTTTTACGATGTAGACCGAGCCGGTGCGGCTGTTGCGCACGTTCGAATTGCCTTTGAGGTCGTGGATCGCGAGCAGGCCGGAGACCGCGGCGTCCAAAATGCCTTCTGGAACCTCAGTGCCGGACGAGTCGAGCACCGCATCGGTGAACATGTGATGGCCGACATTGCGCATCAATAAAAGACTGCGGCCGTGCAGCTTTAGCTGTTTGCCGTCCGCGGTCTTGTAGACGCGGTCGGGGTTGAGCGCGCGCTTGAGCGTGTTGCCGCCTTTTTCAAAATCGGCCGATAGCGTGCCGTCCATCAAGCCCAGCGTGTTGCGATAAACCAACACCTTGTCTTCGGCATCGACCGTGGCGACGCTGTCTTCCATGTCGAGGATGGTAGAGACCGCCGATTCCAGGATCATGTCGGCGACGCCGGCTGGATCGTCCTTGCCGATGATATGGCTGCGGTCGATCCTGAGCTCGATATGCATGCCGTTATTGACCAGCAGGACCGTGCTCGGAGCCGAAGCATCGCCCTGGAAGCCGGCGAATTGCACGCTCGACTTCAGCGCGGTGGCGTTGCCGCTCTTCAGTTTGACCGCCAACTGTCCGGCGATCACGCTGTAGGAGGTCACATCGGTGTGGCTTGCGGTTGCGAGCGGCACGGCCGAATCGAGAAAGGCTTTTGCCTTGGCGATCACCTTGTCGCCGCGCGCCTTGTTGTAACCCTTGCCGGTTTCGCTGGGATCATGCGGGATCGCGTCGGTGCCGTAGAGCGCATCGTAAAGCGAGCCCCAGCGCGCGTTGGCGGCGTTGAGCGCATAGCGCGCGTTGGTGAGGGGCACGACCAATTGCGGTCCGCAGATCTTGCCGATTTCTTCGTCGACATCGGCGGTTTCGACTTTTTGCGTCGCAGGCTCCGGCAGCAGATAGCCGATCTCCTTGAGGAACGCCGTGTAGGCATTCATGTCGAGCGGCTTGCCTTTGTGGGCGCGGTGCCAGTCGTCGATTTTCGCCTGCAGCGCGTCGCGAACCCCAAGCAACTCATGATTTTTGGGAGCAAGATCGCGAATGATGGCGGCAAGCCCGGCCCAGAACGCGTCGGGAGAAATTCCAGTTTTGGGCGTCGCCTCCTTGGCGATGAAATCGAACAGAACGGGAGCGATCTTCAATCCGTGGGCTTCGATGCGATTCATGACGGGATTTTTCTCACAGGAAACCGCTAGTTCGGCGCGGTTTTCGGGGGCAAACGACAAAAGAGCCCCGCAAAGGGCATGCTAAATGCCCTTTTAGCGCTAAAGCCGGGGCCATGAGAAGGCCCTTGGCCGGCCGCGACTGCCCATAACAAGGGCGTCCCGGCAGCGTTCAGATATTGGCGGCGAGGTCGGCCAGTTCGTCGAACAGAATGCCCGATGCGGCCAGCATCCGCTGGATCTCGTCGGTCGCCTCGCTAACCGAGCGCGTCGAGGTGTCGATGGTCAATTCGTTGCCGGTCGGCGGTTGGTAGTCGTTACCGATGCCGGTGAACCCGTGCAGTGTGCCGGCGCGCGCCTTGGCGTAGTGGCCCTTGGGATCGCGGCTCTCGCACACTTCCGCAGGTGTTGCGACATAGATTTCGCGGAACGCGGTGTCGGCGATGCGGCGCGCCGCGGCACGATCGTCCCGCGACGGCGAGACCGCAGCCACAATGGCGATATGGCCGTTGCGGGCGAGATGGGTCGCGACTTCGGCGAGCCGGCGGATGTTTTCAGAGCGATCGCTAGCTGAAAAACCGAGATCGCCATTGAGGCCGGCGCGCAGCGTATCGCCATCCAAAAGTATCGGCGATCCGCCGTTGCCGAACAATCTGCGCTCCAGCGCGCGCGCCAAGGTCGATTTTCCGGAGCCGGGCAATCCCGTCAACCACACCACCGCGCCGTTGTGGCGATAGCGCGCCGAGCGCTCGTCGGGACGGAGCGCCGATTCCACCGGCACGATGTCGACGGGAACAGCGCGCTGTCCGGCATCGACCGACAGCACCAACCCGCCGCCGGCAATGCGGCCGTTGACCTCGATCACCAATCGCCCGGTGCGCGGATTGTCGGTGTAGGGATCGGCGGCGATCGGGTGGGCCAGCGAAATGTCGATCTCGCCGACATGATTGCGCGCGATCGATTTTGTCTCGACACTCGATAATTCGCCGGGGTCGACCGCCTTTTCAATAGCGACTACGCTGGCGCGGGTTTCCCGCGTGCCGAGGCGGACCAGGATCGAGTCGCCCTTTGCCAATGGCTTGTCGTGCAGCCAGAAAATGCGCGCGTGAATCCGGCTGGTATCGCGCGGACTATCCCCGACATGCGCGATGACGTCGCCGCGCTCGAGGAACAATTCGCGGTCGAGCGTGATGCCGACCGAGCGGCCCGCGCCCTGGCGTCCCCTGACCGGCGTCACCGGCCAGCTCTCGACGCTTCTGATTTTTGCAATCTTGCCGGCGGGCATGATAACGATCTCGTCTCCCGCAGCAAGGCTTCCGGATTCGATGCGGCCCGCGACAATGCGGCGGTCGTCGAATTTGTAGATCGCCTGCACCGGCAGCCGCAGCGCCAGCGCCTCCAGCGGGCGCGCCGGCTCGAGCGCATCGAGCGCTTCTACCACCGTCGGGCCCTTGTACCAGCTGATCCGCGGCGTGCGCTCGGCAACGCCGTCGCCGTCGCGCGCCGAAATCGGAATCACCGCCGAGGGCGTCACGCCGAGGCCGGTCAGATGCGCGGAAATTTCGTCGCTGATCTCGTTGAACCGCGCCGCGCTGAAATCAACCCGGTCCATCTTGTTGACCACAATGGCGACCTGCTTGATGCCGAGCAGATGCAGCAGATAGCCGTGCCGCCTGGTCTGGTCGCGCACGCCTTCCAGCGCGTCGATGATCAGCACCGCGCCGTCGGCCTGCGAGGCGCCGGTGATCATGTTGCGCAGGAACTCGGCGTGGCCGGGCGCGTCGATCAGCACGACGTCGCGGGAGCGGGTGCGGAAACGGATTTGCGTGGTGTCGATGGTGATGCCCTGGTCGCGCTCGGTCTGCAGCGCATCCAGAAGAAACGACCATTCGAACGGCATGCCGCGCCGCGCGCTGACCGCCTTGAGCATTTCAAGCTTGCCCTCGGGCAGGCTGCCGGTCTCGTGCAACAGACGGCCGACCAGGGTCGACTTGCCGTGATCGACATGGCCGACGATGACGATGCGCACTTGAGGACGGGTGGTGCCGTTCGGCGTGGATATTGCGGTCGGAACGATCATGTTCATCTCAGCACTCAACTCAATATCGGTTCAGAGATAGCCGGCGACGCGCAGCCGCTCAAAAGCGTCTTCGGTTTCGTGGTCGAGTGCGCGGCCCGCTCGCTCCGGCACCTTGGTGCCGTCGAGTTCGATCAGGATTTCCTCAATGCTGGAAGCGTTCGAGATCACGGGATTGGTGATGTCCTGATCGCCGAGCGAGCGATAGCGCTTGCCGTCTTTGGCGAGATAAAGCGGGATGATCGGGATGTTTTCGCGCGCCGTGTAGGCCCAGATGTCGGCTTCGGTCCAATGCAGGATCGGGTGAATGCGAAGATGCGCGCCCTGCGGCGGCGAGGCGTTGAACTGGTCCCAGAATTCCGGCGGCTGATCGCGCACGTCCCATCCGCCTTCGGTGCCGCGCGGCGAGAACACGCGCTCCTTGGCGCGGGTCGCTTCCTCGTCGCGGCGGATGCCCGCGATCAATCCATCAAAACCAAATTTGGCGAGCGCGAGCTTTAGTCCCTCGGTTTTACGCGCTGCGGACCGCGCCGCGGGCGGCAACGTCGGATCGATGGTTTCGAGCGGCGGGCAGGGCTCGACCCTGAGATCGAGCTCCCATTCCTTGCCGTAGCGATCGCGAAACGCGTACATCTCCGGAAATTTCTTCCCCGTATCGACGTGCAATGCGGGGAACGGCACGCGGCCGAAAAACGCCTTGCGTGCCAGCCAGATCATGACGTTGGAATCTTTGCCCAGCGACCACAACAGCGCGAGCTTCTTCAGCCGCGCAAACGCCTCGCGGAAAATGTAGATGCTCTGCGCTTCGAGCGCGTCGAGATGGTCCATCGTGGGCTGATCGAAGCGCGCAGCAGTGGAAATTTTCGGCGCCGGCGAGGCCTCGGGCGAACCCGCCCAGAGCAACCGGTCATCAACGGAATCGTTCTTGAGAAGATGCATCTCTGGCTCTTGGACTCTGGAGGCGAAAATTCTATAGTTGCACCGCAATAGAGAAGAAATAATTTTCTCTTTGCGAGCGTTGACAGACACATATATAGAAAATAATTCCAGTCAACCCCAGAAATGGGGGAAGCGAGTATCGCATGCGATTCCTGCCGGTGTTTCTCGATCTGCGAACGGGCGTGGTGCTTCTGGTGGGCGCCGGCGATCTCGCGCGGGTGAAGCTGCGGGTGCTGACTGCTGCCGGCGCGCGCGTGCGCTGGTACGCAACCGACGGCCATTATGATGTGAGTTTTCTGCAAGCCGATGACGCCGCCCGGATCGAGCGTGCCGAGGGCGATCCGCTCGCCGCCGATCTTTCCGGTGTGATTGCGATCCTGTGCGCGGGCGCGGGCGATGTCGGACCTGCAATGTCGTCGCGCGCAAAAGCGGTCGGGTTGCCCGTCAATGTGATGGACGATCTTGAGCATTCGACTTTCATTTTTCCCGCGATCGTCGATCGCGGCGACGTCGTCGTCGCCGTCGGCACCGGCGGCGCCTCGCCGGTGGTAGCGCGCCGCGTGCGCGAGCGCATCGAGATGGCTCTGCCCGCGCGGATCGGCGATCTCGCAACCTTCATAGGCCACTGGCGCAAGACGATTCACAGCCGCATTCCCGAATTTTCGCTGCGCCGCCGGTTCTGGGAGCGCGTGATCGATGGCCCGATCGGCGCGCTGGTTCTTGCCGGCCGCAACGGCGACGCGGAAAACGCACTGAAGGATATTCCCGATGCACCCGCCTTTGCCGGCGCGTCGGTCTCAGGTCAGGCCGAGGGCCGGGTGACGCTGGTCGGCGCAGGGCCGGGCGATCCGGATTTGCTCACCATAAAAGCGTTGCGCGCGCTGCAGGATGCCGACGTGGTGTTTTACGATGAGCTGGTCTCGCCGGAAATTCTCGATCGCGCCCGCCGCGATGCGGCGCGCATTCCGGTCGGCCGTCGCGTCGGAAAACCCGGCATCAGCCAGGACGCCATCAACAAATTGATGATCGAAGCGGCGAAGTCCGGCCAGCGCGTGGTGCGCCTGAAGGGCGGCGATCCCTTTGTGTTCGGCCGCGGTGGCGAGGAAGTCGAAGCCTTGCGCGAAGCCGGCGTCGCCTATTCGGTCATTCCGGGAATTACCGCTACTCTCGGCGCCGCCGCCCAATTCGAAGTGCCGCTCACATTGCGCAACGAGGCGCTGCGCATCACGTTTCTTACCGCGCATAAGGCCACGGACGCCGAGAGCGTCGACTGGTCGACCCTGACTGACGAAAAGATGACGGTCGTTGTCTATATGGGCATGACCGCGGCACCTTCGGTCCGCGCCGGCCTGTTGGCCGCCGGCCGCTCGCCGCAAACCCCGGTCGGCGTGTTCGCAAGGGTGACGCAGCCCGGCGCGCAAGCCGCGGTCGGAACGCTCGGCGAATTGCCCGATCTTGTCGCGAAGATCGACGGCGGTCCCGCGGTTCTCATCATCGGCGACGTCGTGGCGCATTCCAGGCCATGGCGCCACCAAAACCTCGCTCAACTGGCCTCATATTTTCAGGTAGCTGCCGAATGACCTCTCCGCTCGAACAGAAAAAAATCAAAATTGCCGGCCCGTCGGTGGTGACCGCCAACCGCACCTGGGACGGTATCGTAATCTACCGCACCGCTCAGCAGGACTGGTCGGCAAAGCTGTCGGATGCCGCGATCGTTCGCACCTCCGATGAGGCCCGCGCGCTGCTCGCGGAATCAGTCGCCGACGATGTCGGTGCGGTCGGCGCCTATATCGCGCCGGTCGAAATCAAGGACTCTGGCAAGATCAAGCCCGGCAATCTCCGCGAACATATCCGCCTCCAGGGCGTCACCATCGATCTTCCGGTTCCGGCATAAGGCCAATCCATCATGTACGCATATGACGAACTCGACCGTACGCTGATCAACGAACGCGTTGAGGAATTTCGCGATCAGGTGAAGCGCCGACTATCCGGCGAGCTCACCGAGGACGAATTCAAGATGCTGCGGCTGCAGAACGGCGTCTATTTGCAGCTGCACGCCTATATGTTCCGCGTCGCTATCCCCTACGGAACGCTGTCGTCGAAGCAATTGCGGCGGCTCGCGCATGTGGCGCGGCGCTACGACCGCGGCTACGGCCACTTCACCACCCGGCAGAACATCCAGTTCAACTGGATCAAGCTCGCCGAATTGCCGGATGCCCTGGCTGATTTGGCCGAAGTCGGCATCCACGCCATGCAGACGTCAGGCAACAACACCCGCAACGTCACATCGGATCAATGGGCCGGCGTCGCGCGCGGCGAGATCGAGGATCCCCGGATCTGGTCGGAGCTGTTGCGGCAATACACCACGCTGCATCCGGAATTCTCCTTCCTGCCGCGCAAGTTCAAGTTCGCCATTACCGCTTCCGCGCACGACCGCGCGGCGATCAAGATTCACGATATCGGGCTGCGCCTGCACAAGAACGCCGAAGGCGAAACCGGCTTCGAGGTGCTGGTCGGCGGCGGACTCGGTCGCACGCCGTTTATCGCCAAGACCATCAAGTCATACGTGCACGGCCGCGATCTCTTGAGCTATGTCGAGGCGATCCTGCGCGTCTACAACCAGTACGGCCGCCGCGACAACATCTACAAGGCTCGCATCAAGATCCTGGTGCACGAACTCGGCATCGAGAAATTCGCCCAGGAAGTCGAGGAGGAATGGCAGCAGATGCGCGCCACCGACACCACGCTGACGCTGGACGACACTATGGTCGAGGACATCCGTTCGCGCTTCAGCTATCCGGCTTACGAAAAATTGCCGCACATGCCGGAGGAGTTGAAGAAGGCCGCGCACGACCCGCATTTCGAGGCCTGGCGCAAGAACTCCGTCGCGCTGCACAAGGTGCAGGGCTATGCGATTGTGACGTTGTCGCTGAAGCCGGTGGGCGGCCCGCCCGGCGATGCCACCGCCGACCAGATGGACGCGCTCGCCGATCTCGCCGACAAATACTCCTTTGGGGAGATTCGCGTCGGCCACGAGCAGAACCTCGCGTTGCCGCATGTCGCGCGGCGCGACCTGCCGGAGTTGTGGAAGGCGCTCGACAAGATCGGCCTCGCCACGCCGAACGTCAACCTGGTCTCGGACATCATCGCCTGCCCGGGACTGGATTATTGCTCGCTGGCGAACGCACGCTCGATCCCGATCGCGCAGGAACTGACCCGGCGCTTCGCCAATCACGACACCGCCAACCTGATCGGGCGGCTGCATATCAATATCTCCGGCTGTATCAACGCCTGCGGTCACCATCATGTCGGCCATATCGGCATTCTCGGCGTCGAGAAGAACGGTGAGGAATTCTATCAGATTACGATCGGCGGCCGTGCCGACGAGAACGCCGAGCTCGGCAATCTGATCGGACCCGCCGTGCGCTATGGCGATGTCGCCGATGTGGTCGAAGACATTGTCGAAGCCTATCTCGCGCTGCGCGAGCGCCCCGACGAGCTTTTCGTCGACGCCGTGAAGCGGCTCGGCGTCGAACCTTTCAGGGAGCGGGTTTATGCCACTCGTTAAGGACGGAAAAATAACCGGCGATGGGTTCGTCCATGTCGCCGACGATGCCGAGATCTCCGGCGACGGCGCGATCCTGATTTCCGCCGCGCGATTTCTCCAAGACCCGGAGGCGCTGTCGCGGCGCTCCGGTCGCACCGGCGTGATCTGGCCGAACAATCGCGACGTCGACGATCTCGTTCCCTATCTCGACCGGCTCGCGGTGGTCGCTTTGGTGTTTCCGACCTTCCGCGACGGCCGCGCCTATAGCCAGGCCCGGCTGCTGCGGGAACGCTATAAGTACCGCGGCGAGTTGCGCGCCACCGGCCAGGTGCTGCGCGACCAGTTCCTGTTCATGCTGCGTGCCGGGTTCGACGCGTTCGAGGTGAAAAAGCCTGCCGATGCCGAGGCGTTTGCCAATACGGTCAGGCGCTATTCGGTGTTCTATCAGCCGACCGGCGATGGCCGCATGACGGCGCTGCACCGGCGGATGATGTTGCGTCATTCGGAAAGTGCCAATCCATGAGTGCCGTTGCGCATCAAGTGTTGCCGGACCCGCCCGCGCCGACCTTGCCGGCGGCCGAAGAGCTCGATCGCGTGCTTCGCAACGCATCGCCGGCGGAAGCGATCGCCGCCGCCTTGAAGACGGTCGGGCGGGAGCGGCTCGCGCTGGTCTCCTCGTTCGGCACCGAATCGGCCGCGCTTCTGAAGGTGATGGCCGATGTCGATCCCGCGATCCCCGTAATCTTTCTCGACACCGGATGGCTGTTTGAGGAAACCCTCGCCTATCGCGACACGCTGATCGAAAAGCTCGGTCTGCGCGACGTCCGTTCGATCAAGCCGCTGGACGAGACGCTGTCGCGCGAAGATCCTGATCGCGAATTGTGGTTCTCCGATCCCGATGCCTGCTGCAGGATCCGCAAGGTCGAGCCGCTGAAGCGCGCGCTGGCGCCGTTTGATGCCTGGATCAACGGGCGCAAGCGCTTTCAGGGCGGGCTGCGCGCCGATATTCCCGTCGTCGAGCAGGACGGCGTCAGGCTGAAATTCAATCCGTTCGCCAACGTCTCGCGCGAACAGATCGAGGCGATTTTCAAGGGCGCAAACCTGCCGTCGCATCCGCTCACGGCGTCAGGCTTTCTTTCGGTCGGGTGTATGCCCTGCACCAGCCGGACCTCGCCCGATGAAGACGCCCGCGCCGGCCGCTGGCGCGGCCGGCCGAAGACCGAATGCGGTATTCATACCGTCAAGACGTCGTAAGCTCGCTCAACCAATAACGGCCGTCATACCCGCCAACGGGTCTCGCCTTTGGCGAGCCCGATGACAGGCTCCGGCGGGTATCCAGTAATCATCGGCCTCCGTACCTTCCCGGAGTACTGGGTCACCCGACGGAGCCTGTCATCGGGCGGCGCGTTGCGCCGACCCGGTGGGGTGACGACAGCGTCGTCTGTTGCGGCCTAAAAAAGCCCCGACGTTCACCTTTCAGCCACGGTTGGTATGCAACAACCCTCCCTCATTTGGGGGAATTCGAATCATGCGGGCGGTCTTCGCCATCATCGGGCTGTTGGCGCTCTCCGGCTGCGCGTCGGAAACACCGATCGAGCAGCCATCGATGTATGTCAGCATGGCCGATCCCGGCGCCAAGCTCGACGCCCAGGCGGCGGCTTCGATGATCTCGCTCTACCGGCAGAACAACGGTGTCGGCGGCGTCGTGGTGGATCCCGATCTGATGAAGCTCGCCGAGCAGCAGTCCCAGGCCATGGCGAGCGCCAACAAGATGGACCATGACGTCAAGGCGCCATTGGCAAAACGCCTCAATGCGTCAGGCTATCCCGCGACGCTGGCGGTGGAAAATGTGTCTGCCGGATATCACACCTTGGCCGAGGCCTTCTCGGGCTGGCGCGACTCGCCCCCGCACCGGGCGAATATGCTGAAAAATGGTGTCACAAAATTAGGCATCGCAGCGAGCTATGCTCCAAATACCAAGTACAAGGTATTTTGGACGCTTATTCTGGCCTCGTCGGACCCGCGATAAACTCGGCGTGATCGCGGTCCGGCCGCCTGGCTGATTGACGGCATCGCGAACTGACGCCACGGTGCAACGGCATTTTTCATTTGATCGAGCGGGTCATGATGGATATTTCCAGCCCAGAGCCACCGACGACACCTGCGAAGGCAAAGCGCGTGCTGGTTCTGCAGGGTGGCGGCGCGCTCGGTTCCTATCAGGCGGGCGCCTATCAGGCGCTCTGCCGCTTCGACTTCCAACCGGAATGGGTTGCCGGCATCTCGATCGGCGCCATCAACGCGGCGATCATCGCCGGAAACCCGCCGGAGAAGCGGGTCGAGCGCCTCAAGGAATTCTGGCAGATGGTCTCATCGCCGGTGCCCTGGAACCCCGTGACCAAAAGCGACCGCGGGCGTGTGTTGTTCAACGAGACCAGCGCTGCCCTGATCGCGACCTTCGGCGTTCCCGGTTTCTTCACCCCGCGGATTCCGCCGGCGCCGCTTTGGCCGCCGGGCAGCCCCCAATCGCAGAGCTATTACGACACCGCGCCGCTGCACAAGACACTCGAGCGTCTGGTCGATTTCGACCTGATCAACGATCTGAAGTGCCGCCTCAGCGTCGGCGCGGTCAGCGTGACAACAGGCAATTTCAGGTATTTCGACAATTTCGAATTCAGGAAACAAGGCAAGAAAATCGGCCCGGAACATATCATGGCCTCCGGCGCGCTGCCGCCGGGCTTCCCTTCCATCTTGATCGAAGGCGAACATTATTGGGATGGCGGCGTCGCCTCCAACACGCCGCTCGACTATGTGCTGGATATGGAAACCACCAACGATCTCTTGATCTTCCAGGTCGACCTGTTCAGCGCGCGTGGTCCGCTGCCGGTTTCACTGCTCGAAGCCTCGGAGCGCGAGAAGGATATCCGCTATTCCAGCCGAACGCGGATGAATACCGACAAGAACAGAGAGATTCACAACGCCCGCAAGGCGTTGCGCGAGTTGTTGGAGAAGCTGCCCGATCATTTGAGGAATGATCCGTCGGTCGAAATCCTGTGCAAGGCCGCCAAGGAAAACGCCGTCACGGTGGTGCACCTGATCTACAAGAGCAAGAATTACGAGTCGTCTTCCAAGGACTACGACTTCTCGCATGTCGGCATGGTCGAGCACTGGGAATCGGGCGTGCGCGACGTTCATCTGTCGATGCACCACAAGGAATGGCTGGAGCGGCCGCAAAACGGCGAAACCATGGTGACTTACGATCTCACAGGGGACGGCTCTGAGACCCTCGACGGCAAACAGGAGAAAAAATAATGGGTACGTTGACAGGCAAGACTGCGGTGGTGACCGGCTCGACCAGCGGCATTGGGCTTGCATATGCGCGCGCCTTTGCGGGCGCCGGCGCCAACATCGTCCTCAACGGCATGGGCGCGCCCGCCGACATCGAGAAGGAGCGCTCCGGCATCGAGACCGATTTCAAGGTCAAGGCGGTTCATTCGCCCGCCGACATGACCAAGCCCGCCGAGATCGCCGATATGATCGGGCTCGGTGAAAAGACCTTCGGTTCGGTCGATATTCTCGTCAACAATGCCGGCATCCAGTTCGTCTCGCCGATCGAGGAATTTCCGCCCGAGAAATGGGAAGCGATCATCTCGATCAACCTGTCGTCGGCGTTTTACGGCATCCGTGCTGCCGTACCCGGCATGAAGAAGCGCGGCTGGGGCCGCATCATCAACACGGCTTCCGCGCATTCGCTGGTGGCCTCGCCGTTCAAGTCGGCCTATGTGTCGGCCAAGCACGGCATCGCCGGCCTTACCAAGACCGTGGCGCTCGAGCTTGCGACCTTCAAGATCACCTGCAACTGCATCAGTCCCGGCTATGTCTGGACGCCCTTGGTCGAGCACCAGATTCCGGAGACCATGACGGCGCGCAACATGACGAAAGAGCAGGTCATTCACGACGTGCTCTTGGCGGCGCAGCCGACCAAGGAGTTCGTCACCTCCGAGCAGGTCGCAGCCCTGGCGTTGTTCCTGTGCGGCGACGACGCCGCGCAAATCACCGGCGCCAACCTCTCGATCGACGGCGGCTGGACCGCGGAGTAGGGGCGCTCCGTCGCGGCCAATGCCTTCTTAACCTCTCCCCGCTCTTTGCGGGGAGAGGTCGCGAGCATATTGCGAGCGGGTGAGGGGCAAGGCACTACGTTAGCCAAGATCGAGAGACATCAGAATCGCGGTCTTCGACGAGTTTGATCGCGTCTGATATTTTGCCTCGCCCCTCACCCGAAGCCTTCGGCTTCGACCTCTCCCCGCCAAGAGCGGGGAGAGGTTAGGAACCACCCTTCCCGAACGCCAGCACGTGCAGCCCGAGCCGGCGCCGCACGATCCAGAACAACAGCGCGGTCTCGAACGTCAGCGAGATCGAGGTCGCGGCCGCAGCACCATGGCCGCCGAAGCGCGGCACCAGCGCGACGCAGAGCGCAAGGTTCATGGCGAAGGCCAGCGCATAGGCCAGCGCGCAGATATGCTGATGGCCGAGCATGTTGAGGAGCCGCTCGACCGGGCCGATCGCCGAGCGCACCACGAGGCCGATCGCGGCGATGAACATGATGTCGTAGCCGACGACGAATTGCGATCCGAACAGCCACAAGAGCGGCTTGCCCAAGGCGAGCAGCACGATGGTCGCAGCGAGCGAGGGCCAGAACGTCCAGTTGATCGCATGCGCGACATAGGCCGACAGCCGCGGCTTATCGCCCTGCGCGTGATATTCGGCAAAGCGATGCGCGGTGGTTGCCGACATCGCGAAGTGGATGAACGACACCAGCGCCAGTGTCTTCACCACCGCGAAATAGACGCCGACCTCTTCGGATGGACGAAATTGCTGCAGCACCAGGACGTCGGTGTAGGATAGCAGCAGATAAAAGCCCTCGACCAGCAAAATTGGCAGCGAGATCGAGAGCCAGCCGCGGAAATCATAAGCCTTTGGGCCCGGCTCGACACGGCCTTCGAGCCTGTGGTTCAGCACCATCATCTGCCCGATCATGGCGATCCATACCGCGGCCGCACTGGACAGCATCGCCGCGGTCGCACCGAGATGAAAGCCGAGCGCAAACGCGCCGGCGGTAAAACCGATGATCAGCGCCTGGCGGACGATGAATTGCGGCATCAGTCCGAGCTGCATCCAGTCATGCGAACGCGCGATGCCATCCTGGGTATTGGCAACCACGAAGGCCGGCAGCGTCAGGCAGCCGATATAAAGCGGAACGATCTCGTTTCCGCCAATCCACGGCGACAGCAGTTTTATCAGGCCCGCCAGCAGCAGCGACACCCCTGAAGACACCGCAAACGTTATCCAGCGGCTGCCCGACAAAAA
>DATBYN010000292.1:0-4165 GCA_036513695.1 Bradyrhizobium sp.
TTGCGACCCCTTGGCTCCTCGCAATAACGATCTTCGAGTGAGATTCTACTCGATCACCCTCGCCCTCATCGCCGCGTCCGGTGCAAAACATTCCTCATACTTCCCGAAAATCCGGTAGCGGTTACGGGCGACGAGATTGTAGACGGCGTCGCGGAACGGCCTCGGCACGAAGCGCAGCACGCGCACCCATCCCCATCCTTGCAAATTCGACAGCACCGTCAGCGCGCCGTCCGACTTGAAAAAAGCGATGGCGCCGTGAATCACCGCGTTGGTGTCGGGATCATCCGGGCTGATGCCGAACGCCTGTGCCAGCCGCGTGCCGTAGCCGGACTGGATCGCGGTGAAGCGAAACCGACGCTTCTCGTCGCGCGCGGCGACGAAGCGGACCCAGCGCGAGCAGAATACGCACACGCCATCATAGAGGATCACGTCATCGTCGGGCCAGGGGTTGGTCGCAGCTGTTTCGCTCATCGACTATCCAATATCAACAACGCCACCAGCATCAGCACGATCGCCGGTCCAGTCTTGACAAGCGCACCGAGCGGCTCGACCCACAGATCCGGCGTGAGGATCGCCGCTCCCAGCATGTAACCGAGCGACGCCGCGATGCCCAAGGTCAATCCGGCAGCGCAAGTGCGGCGAAAGGCGATCAGGACGCCGATTCCCATATCCATCAGACTCGTGCCGACCGTAATCGGCCCGACCAGCGACGGCGGGAAGGCGTGCGAGGCGAGAATTTTGGCGGCGGCATCATAGGAAATCACCAGCGCAATAAAGCCCGATACCACCCAGAACACGACGAGGCTCGCGATCACCAGCGCCTTGATCAGGAACAGGCGGGCGAACCATTTGTCCTGGATGGTAGCGGAACGTTCTCCCGCCATCTGCGCAACTGTCTTCGGCACGATGCCGGTCGCAAGCATCCAGGGCTTTGGGTCGCCCCTGACGCCGCGCCGCAGCTCGGCGATCGCGGTCGATCGCATCGGCGGCGTCCAGCCGAACAGGCTCGCGAGATCGCCGAGTTTGGTGCCGACATCGAGCATGAAGGCGGGCAATCCGATACGCGGCATATCGGTGGTGCCGAACGAAGCGCGGAATTGCTCGATGACGCGGCCAAGCGTGACCGGCTGCGGCTGCATCAGGTCCCACGTCACGGCACCGGCGGTCTTGTCGGTGCCATCGCGGCTGGCGAGCCAGGCGATCGTCGCGGCGATGTCTTCGACCGCGACCGGCTGGAGCGGCGTTTTGGATTCGGCTTCGGAAACATCGAGCGGCAGCGCCGCCAGCGCGCGCAGCATGGCGCTGCCACCATAGGCGGACGGCGCAATGACAAGTCCCGGCCGCAGGATGGCGTAGGGGATGCCAAAGGCGGCGATCAGCCGTTCGGCCTCGCGCTTGCTCCGGCTGAACGGAGTGCGGTCCTCCTCTGTGGCGCCGGGGATCGAGATGTGTACGAGTAGGATCGCCCGGCCGCTGGCGCGGATCGCCCGCAACAGCCGATCGACGAAATCGCGGTGCACGTCCCTTGTGTCGCTGCCCGGCCCGTCCTGCAGCACGCCGAGGCAATTGACCACGACGTCGATGGCATGCCCTTCGATCACCTCTGCCAGTTCCGTACTATCCATCGACACGACCGGCATTTCCAGATCGAGCGAACTCGTTTTCTGCGACGCCGAAAATCGCCGCGCGATTCCAACCACCCCAAAACCCCGCGCGCGCAACTCGTCGGTGACGAAGCGCCCGATCAGGCCGGAAGCGCCAAGCACCAGAATTTTGCGCGTCGGCGCTTCGCTCATACCTGCCGCCCTTAGAAGTTTGGCTTGGCGATCATCAGCCAAAGGATGATCATAACCGAACCGAAGCCGGGAATGCCGAAGGCAAACCAGCGGCGAAACAGCGCAAAGTAACGCGGTGGCAGCACCTCGCTTTGCGCCACCGCCTTTCGCGCGAGATTGCGCATTTCGATCTGCATGAAGATCACAGGAATCCAGAACAGCCCCGCAACGGCGTAGAGCACGAGCGAGGTGAGGAGCCAGCGCTCGCCGAGCGAGGTCGCCGACAGCACCATCAAGACGGCGCCGGTGATGGGCTGCAGGATCACCGCCGTCAGTGTGAACAGCATGTCGGCGATCACCACCGTCGCCGCGGTGCGCGCGATATAAGCCGGATCGCGACTCTTATGCGCCATCAGCATGAAGAAGGCGATGCCACTGCCGGTACCGAGAATGACGATGGCGCCGAGTACATGCAGATATTTGACCAGGAAATATGCCGTCATGGCTTCTTCGCCGCGGTCGGCGCGAACAGCTTTAGCGCGCGATCCAGTTCCGGTCCGACGACCTTTACGCCGCTTTCCGTCTCCGCCAGCCAATGGCCTTCGCTGCCGGAGGCCGCGAGCAGGCGAAACTCGACCTTGCCGCCACCGGCGCGGAAGCCGTCGGCCAGCTGCTTGGAGAGTGTGGGCGGAAAATAACTGTCGTTCGCTGCCACCAGCCATGTCACCGGCACCCGCGCGGCCTTGCCGAACCCTGCCGCCGCCGAAAGCAGACTGTGCGGCGCGCAAACCTGGTTGGGAAAGTCGTTGGCGTGGCCGCCGCGACCCGGCGCGAAGGCAATGATGGCCGAGATGGTTTTCGGATCCTCCTTGGCCAGCGCCAGCGCGCCCCAGCCGCCGGCCGAATGCCCAAGGATGACAGCGCGGTCCCGTCGAATGAAGGGTTGCGCGCGCAAATACTCCAGGGGTAAAGCGATCTCCTCGGCGGTGGCGCGCCCGGAATGCACGTAGTCGGCCTCGTCGCAGCCGCCCTGGTCCTCGAGATAAATGCCGCCGGTGGCGCCGTGGCCTGGGCGTTCCGGCACCAGCACCGCAAAGCCCCGCTTAACCAGCCACGCCGCCAGCGCGTGATATTCGGGCTGCGGCATTTGCACGCGACGCAGCACGTTTTCCGTTGAGGCATGGGCAATCACGGCAAGCCGGAACGGCCCGTCACCGGGCGGGCGATACAGCACCGCGTGAGCCCCGATATCAGCATCGGGTGACGGGACCCGCCATTGCTGCATGCGATCAGGCTCGCCCTCAGATCCCAGCGCGCCGTATACGGTTTGCGCCGTCGCGGTCTGGGTACAGGCCGGCCAAAGCACAACCAGAGCGAAAAACGCCTTGAGCAATTGCATGTTAAGCCTGATGCGACGGATGTGGGCGGGCTTCGGACCAGCGAGCAGAATACCCACGGCGAATCAAATCCAGTGCATTTTTCCGTGAGTGCGGCCTTGCCCGGAGCCCGGTTTGGATGGTTATGCCCAGCCGGCCATCAGCAAAATGCCGCTTAAGGCACCTCCCTGTCCTCTTTCGGTACAGGGAGGGGGCAAAACTGATGCAGAAAATCCACAGCTTAACCGATAATTAAGGATAGACCTTGAAGACGGCGCGCCGACTTGCTTTGATCAGAACCATGAGCACAACCCTGATCGAGGTTCGGCCGGCCAAAGCTGCAGACGCAGCTGCGGTGGCGTCCACCCATGACGAAGCCTGGCGCTCGGCCTATCAGGGCATCATTCCCGGCGCCGAATTGGAGAAGCTGATCAACCGCCGCGGCCCGCAATGGTGGGACAGTGCGATCCGCAAGGGCAGCCGTGTCAGCGTGCTGGTGTTCGGCGACAAGGTCGCGGGTTATGCCAATTACGGCCGCAACCGCGCCCGCAGCCTGCACTTCGAAGGCGAGATCTACGAGCTTTATTTGCGGCCCGAGTTTCAGGGGCTTGGTTTCGGCCGCCGGCTGTTCACCGCGGCACGGCGCGACCTGCTGCAAAGCGGGCTGAAGAGCATGGTGATCTGGGCGCTCTCCGACAACGATCCCGCGACGGAGTTTTATCGGGCGCTGGGTGGCCGCATGGTCGCCCGCAGTTCGGAAAAATTCGGACCCAAGTCGCTCGACAAGGTCGCTTTCGCCTGGACCAATTGAACGCCGCCAGCGTTTCGAAGCACCGCGAGATCGGCCCTGTGATCGGCTTTGGCCCTCGCCGCGCCCTAATCCAAGACTTCATTGCAACAGGTTTCATTTCAACGCCAGGCGGAGCCATCCATGCGTATTGACGCCATTTCGATCGGGATCAATCCGCCGCACGACGTCAACGTCGTCATCGAAGTGCCGGTTGGCGGCGAGCC
>DATBYN010000293.1:0-3067 GCA_036513695.1 Bradyrhizobium sp.
CGTACCCGGGTCGAGGAACGAAAGGATTCGCCGGTACAGCCGCGGAAGCGCCCATCAGGTCTGGAACGTAGCGCGGGCAGTTTGGGAAGATCTCGCATTTGACGCGCACGACGACTTTCGCGCCATGATGCCCGGCAAGCGCTTCCGCGCTGTCGTGGATCGTTGCTTTGCCTCGGATGCGCGTGCGAAACGTCTTGCCGTCGAGGCGCACGAACAGCAGCCCGATGTTAGGGTTCCGGTGAATATTGCCGAGTGTGCGGTACATGTTGTTGCCGTCGTACTCGGGGTACTCGAGCGTGTCGGGCCCGGTGATCCTGACGAAGCCGGGATCGCCCGAACGCATAGAACAATCGACATTGTCCCGATAGCTCGTCGCGATGAAAAAGAATCGCGCCTCTTCGATGAGCGTGCGGTCCTGCTCCCAGAACTCGAAGTGGAGGCGATGCTTCTCGAGGCCGTCGGCGACACGGCGGCCGTCGTAGCGGTCCTGCAGCTCACGCATGCCGTCGTGGTAGAAGGGGGCGCGGTCGATCGGGTCGGTCATGGCGGCCTCGGCGCTGACTTGCGGCAGGTCTCGCTTCATAGCAGACCGCCGCCGCAGGCGCGACGGTGATGCGACGGCCAGCGCTGCCGCACTGGCGTTCGTGATCTCCGGAGGGTATAGTTTCAGGACACTTGGCGGTAGCGCGGATGTCGATTTTCGCAGGCAGATTAGGTCTCGCATTGGTATTGGCGGCGCTCTGTCCAGGCGGGCGCACGGCCCATGCCCAAGCCGCCCCTGTGACATATTGGATCTCAAGCTGGCCCGTCGGCTTCGGTGGCAATCCGACCGTCGGCCAGAGCTCGAACACTTACGGCAACTTTCCGAGCTTTGACGGCAGTGACGCCCGAGGCGGCGGCTTTTCCTATATGCGCACCAATTTTCCGAACGGCTGGTTTGTCGGCGGCGAAGGTGGCGGCATGGGTTTGAGCATGAACGGCGTCAACCAGGACGCAGCGTTCGGCAATATCGGCTCGCTTTATTACCAAGGCGTGCAGTTCGGCTACCACTTCCAAAACGCGGGCGGCTTACCTGTCACGGTCTATGCCGGTTTCGACACCTTGAAATATAAATCCGGCATCGGTAGCCCTTTCGCCCCCTTCGACACCATGTCCGGCACACTGCCCGGCTATAGCGCGCATGCGGGCGTCGAATTCCAGCCGGCGCCGAATGTCAGCCTGTCGCTCGGGTTCGGCTATACCCAACAGTCAGGGCGCATCGACAGCGACATCAATTCGCCCGTGCTGCCCGGCGCTTCTCCGTTTGCCCTCAGCGGTCGCCGCTAACGCAAGCGTTTCAGCCAGGTCTGGGTTTGGCACGCTCAGGACATGCCGACTGCATCGAGCAATGTCCGAGTTCGAGGTGCCGGAAAACAGATGCTCGTGCTGAGTTCTTCTCAGTTCGACCGTTAGCCGAAATGACTGCAGCGCAATATCGTGCACTGGCGGCCCAAAACGAGCCGTCCCCTCCAAAGTTGGTGGAATGCTCCCTTGTCATACCGCAAGCGCATGGACATACTGCGCGGAGCGAATGACTGAGATCGTGCAGCGTCTGGGAAGCCGCCAATGGTGCGGCGCGAGATTTTGACCCTGGCTCGAAGTCTCGCCGCCATCAAGGCGGAGCGAATGCGTCATTGCTTTTCTTGAAATCGGCTTTGCTTTTCTTGGCTTTTCTTGAGATTGCGGCTGGCGGCTTCGCTTGCTCCCGACGTTCGTGCTCAGGCCGCGCAGACGGCCACCTGCAGACGACACGTGAAAATAAGCCTGCTCATGCACAACCGGAGGGAGCGCCTATGACAATGACAGCTGAGATACCCGGTCAAGTCCCGTGGTGGAAAGAGCCCACCAAGGATCAATGGATGGCATGGATCGCCGCCTGGCTCGGTTGGACCCTCGATGCGTTCGACTTCACCATCTTCCTGCTGATCATGGTGCCGATCGCCGAAGCGTTCCATGTGCCGCTGATCGAAGTCACGGCAGTATTCACCATAACCCTGTGGATGCGGCTTTTGGGCGCCGTCGGCTCCGGCTGGCTCGCCGATCGCGTCGGGCGCAAGACGCCGCTGATGATCTCGATCCTGTGGTATTCGCTATGCAACCTCTTCGCCGGCCTCTCGCCGACGTTCGCGCTGCTCTTCCTGTTCCGCGCGCTGCTCGGCATCGGCATGGGTGCGGAATGGCCCGCCGGCGCCGCGCTCGCCATGGAGTCCTGGCCGGCGCGCTCGCGCGGCCTCATGAGCGGCGTGCTGCAGGGGTCGTGGAGTATCGGCTTCCTGCTGTCGAGCCTCGCTTACGGACTGCTCTACGACAAGATCGGCTGGCGCGGCTTGCTGATCCTCGGCGTCCTGCCGGCTTTGGCCGTCGTGTGGATTCGCATCTACGTCAAGGAACCGAAGGTGTGGGTGGAGAACCGCCGCATTCAACGCGAGCGGAGGCAGGAATTTCGTGCTCCGCTGCTCGACATCTTCCGCCGGCGCCTGCTCGGCAACACGATCATGGCGTGCCTGTGGATGGCGAGCGGCTTCGTGATCTACTACTCGGTCTACGGCATGTTCGCCACGCACCTGCAGAAGGATCTGCACCTGGCTCCGGGTATGGTTGCCATGCCAATCGCGTTGGCCAACCTGGTCGCATTCCTGGCGAGCGGCTTTTGGGGCTATGTCGCCGATGTCTTCGGCCGCCGATGGGCGATGATCATCCCGGCGGCGATCGGCGCCTGCATCACGCCGCTCTATTTGTTCACTGATTCCTACCCCATGGTGGCCGGCGCCTTCATCCTGCAGGGCGCATTCCTCGGCGCGATCTATGGACAGAATCCGGCCTATCTGACCGAACGTTTCCCGACCGAGGTGCGGGCGACCGCGTCGGGCTTCTGCTACCATCAAGGCGCGATCTGGGCCGGCTTTACCGGGCCGGTGCTCACCTACTTCGCCGTTGGCCAGCCGCTTGGCTTTGCCATTCCGATGCTGCTTGCGACGACCGGCGCCGCGATCATGTTCGTTATCACGCTGCTGTACAGCCCGGAGAC
>DATBYN010000294.1:0-4005 GCA_036513695.1 Bradyrhizobium sp.
GCCGCGCCAGCAATTTCTTGCGCACCTTTAGCGCCGCCGTGCCGTAAGAAGTGCCATCCTCGACCTCCGGCCACGCCAGCGCGATCTTGCGGACATCGTCGAAGGTCACGGCTGAGCTTTTCGTTCAATGCACCGAGGTAAAAAACCGCGCGACGCGGAAACCGGACAGCCAGGTCCAGATCGGCTGGCTGCGGATGCCCATATCCCAGGAGCCGACCACAGCGTCGGCGCGGCCGACCAGATTATCCATCGGTAATAGCCCGACGCCGCCCTGGCGGACCGGAACGCGGCTGTCGGCGGAGTTGTCGCGGTTGTCGCCCATCACGAACAGATGGTCCGCCGGCACGGTCACTTCGGGCGTGTTGTCGAGCCGGCCGTTGTCGCGCAATTTGAAAATCGCGTGGCTGACGCCGTTCGGCAGGGTCTCGATGTAGCGATAGGCCGGTTCGACGCCGCCATTGTCGTCCTCGGCCTGTCCCACGCCGTCCGGCTTCAGCGAGGCGGCGCGGTCGTTGATGAAAAGCTGGCCCTGCCGAATCTGGATGCGATCGCCGGGCAATCCAACGACGCGCTTGACCCAGGCCTGCGAGCGGTCGCCCGGCCAGCGGAACACCACGACATCGCCAAGTTTTGGCGGCTCGCCGAACACCCGTCCGGTTTCGGGCAGATTGATCTGGATCGGCAGCGAGGCGGAGCCGTAGCCGTACGGAAATTTCGACGCCAATAGCGCATCGCCGATCAGAAGCGTGGGCTCCATCGAGCCCGACGGCACATAAAACGGCTCGGCCAGCGCGCCTTTTGCCACAAACACGGCGAGCACGATCGCCGCGAGCTGGACGAATTGGCCGCGCCAGGTCGAAGCCTTCGGGGCTGCGGTTTGGTTGTCGACGCTCATCAGCCGGTTCCTCCGACAGTAATCCGTTCCATCCGCAAGGTCGGCTGGCCGACACCGACCGGCACGCCCTGGCCGTTCTTGCCACAGGTGCCGATGCCGGTATCGAGCGCGAGATCGTTGCCGATCATGGTGATGCGATGCAGGTCGGTCGGCCCGTTGCCGATCAGCATCGCGCCCTTCAGGGGCGCGCCGACCTTGCCGTTCTCGATCTTGTAGGCCTCGGTGCACTGGAACACGTATTTGCCCGAGGTGATGTCGACCTGGCCGCCGCCGAAATTCGCGGCATAGATGCCGTTCTTCACGGATGCGAGGATTTCCGCGGGATCGCGGCCACCGGCGAGCATGTAGGTGTTGGTCATCCGCGGCATCGGCACATGGGCATAGCCCTGGCGGCGGCCGTTGCCGGTCGGCTTCATGTTCATCAACCGGGCGTTCTGGCGGTCCTGCATGTAGCCGACCAGGATGCCGTCCTCGATCAACACAGTGCGATTGGTCGGGGTGCCCTCGTCGTCGATCGAGAGCGAGCCGCGCCGCGACGCCATGGTGCCGTCATCGACCACGGTGACGCCTTTGGCCGCGACCTGCTGGCCCATCAACCCAGCGAAAGCCGACGTCTGCTTGCGGTTGAAATCGCCCTCCAGCCCGTGGCCGACGGCCTCATGCAGCATCACGCCGGGCCAGCCGGCGCCCAACACCACGTCCATTTCGCCGGCGGGTGCGGGCACCGATTCAAGATTGACCAGCGCTTCGCGGATCGCGCCGTCGGCGGCCTCGCGCCATGCGCCGGTGTCGATGAAGCGCGCGTAGCCTTCGCGGCCGCCATAGCCCTTGCTGCCGCTTTCCTGCCGGTCGCCTTGGCCGGCGACGACTGAAATGTTCACGCGCACCAGCGGGCGGATGTCGCGATAGCTCTCGCCGTCCGGGCGGACGATTTCCACCACCTGCCAGGTGGCGCCCAAGCTGACGGTGACCTGCCGCACCCTCGGATCCTTGTCGCGAATGTAGGCGTCGATCTCGCCGAGCAGTTTTACCTTGGATTCAAAACCCGGCGCGTCCAGCGGATTTTCGTCGCCATAAAGCCGCACATTGGTATGCGCGGGCGCCGCCGCAAAAGTCCCGCCATAGCCGCTGCGCACCGCAGCGACCGCGTCCGCAGCGCGAATCAGCGCCGGCAGCGACACGTCGGAGGAATGCGCATAGCCGACCGCGTCGTCTTTCACCGCGCGCAGCCCAAACCCTTGCGAGGTGTCGTAAGTCGCCTGTTTCAGCCGGCCATTGTCGAACATCAGCGCCTCGGTCTGGCTGTATTCGAGGAACAGCTCGCCGTCATCGGCACCGGTAAGCCCGCGCGCGACCTGATGGCGCACGGCATCGCGGTCGAGATTGGCGCGGTCGAGAAGCGAGGTTGTCGGGGTCATGGAGGCTCCAGATTTTTCCTTGTCGTCCCCGCGAAGGCGGGACCCATAACCACAGGCTTTAGTGAGTTAAGCAAAAACCCGCGGCGCAGTCCTGTTACAACACCGTAACCCTGTGGTTATGGGTCCCGGCGTTCGCCGGGACGACAGCACGGAAGATAGGCACGATTGCCGGAAAAGGGGAGGGTCTGCCAAGGGTTCATCCGGCGGGCACAATGCCTCACGGCAGTTTGTCAAACCCCTCGCCGAGGCCGTTCAGGCTGAGCGGAAAGCCGATCCCCTCTTCGGGGGTCTCGAAAATGATGAAAGTCGCGGTCTTGGCGGTGCGGAGCTGGCCGAGCAACTTGTCGTCCATCACCACCTCCGCCACGCAGCCATTGGGCAGGCATCTGACAAAGCCGGCGCGGCCGACATCGGCATTGTCGAGTTTTAGGCCGAGCCCCGATGGCAAGAGCACGCCGAGCGGCGCCACCACCCGCATCAGCCGGCTCTTCTGGTCGGCGGTTTTCAGCACGATGACGGTGAGACCGGCGTTGGAGCGGTCCTCGGCTACCACGCTCTGGATCAGGGCGCATTGCTCGCCCTGCGCGCCGGGCGGTGTGTCGCAGCGGATCTGCCAGTCGCCATGGACCGAGCGCACCGCGCCCTGGGCGTGGGCCGTCGCCGTCAGGCCGAGCAGCAGCAACAGGGTGAGCGCGCCGCCCAGCCAGCGGCTGCAACGGACGGCAAACGAATCACTGCCGTGGGCGGTGCTTCTCGGCCAGTATTTCGAAAGCCCCATCCGGATCGATCCTTTGATAGCCCTCTTCGGGCTGTCGCTTTGCGAACACCGCATTGATATGTCAATGACGGCGCCTTGAAGGCGTTGTTCAAGCCCTGCTTCAGGCCAGCCCGCGAATCAGGTTCCTGTGGAGCGCGACATCTTTGCCTACATCGGGCAATCCGCCTGTCAAGCGGCCTCGATTAGCAAAGATGGCGGTTTTGCCTGATTTCACGGGAAAATGTGACAGCCGCATAATAGGCCTGCGATGCGTCGCTCGGCACCCTACTACTGCATTGCGATAGGTCGAGAATTATGGTTTGAGAGGCTGGATTTCGGCGTTCTAGCGATCTGGCCAGGTACCTCTCAGGGTACATCCCAAGGCCGTTTGTCAGGGGGCGGATCGTGCGGGCATTTCTTAGCCATCCGGCGGAATGCTTTGGGGTTTTATCAAGGGAGCGCGAGCGGCATGAAGATGTCGAAGGGCCAAACGGGCCGGCGGTTGCTGGGATTAGCGGTAGCCGGTGTCGCGCTGGTAGCCTGTGGGTCGGCATTCGCCGAATTGGGGCAGCCGGCGCCATGGGAATTCAAGCTGCAGGAATCGGCCACGCCGGTGATGGACAACATCACCTGGTTTCATAATTTCCTGTTTGTGCTGATCACCGCGATCACGCTGTTCGTTCTGGTCCTGCTGGTCATCGTCGTGGTGAAGTTCAACGCCAAGGCCAACCCGGTCCCCTCCAAGACCACCCATAACACCCTGATCGAAGTGGCCTGGACCCTGATCCCGGTGCTGATTCTGGTTGCGCTGGTGGTGCCGTCGTTCCGGCTTCTGTTCCTTGAGCTCGACGTGCCCAAGGCCGACCTGACGATCAAGGCGACCGGCAAGCAGTGGTACTGGAGCTACGCCTATCCGGACAATGGCAAGTTCGAAT
>DATBYN010000295.1:0-6927 GCA_036513695.1 Bradyrhizobium sp.
CGTCGCCACACGCTTTCCGGCCTTCGCCAGCTTCTTTCGCCTCCCCTTGCCCTCCTGCTCCAGCGCCTTGCGCACGAGCTTGAACTCTGCAAGCGATGCCTTGTCGGCGCGCGGAAAGCGCAGGTTGAGGGCATCGAGCGTGCTGACGATCGCGGAGCCGATCACCACGCGCGCGAACCATTTGTGATCGGCCGGCACCACGTACCATGGCGCCACCGCACTCGAAGTATGCCGGACGATGTCCTGATATACGGCCATGTATCGCGGCCACAATGCGCGCTCGGTGATGTCGGCCATCGAAAACTTCCAGTTCTTCGCGGGATCGTCGAGCCGGTCGAGAAACCGCTTGCGCTGCTCCTCCCTGGAGAGGTTGAGGAAGAATTTCAGGATCACGATGCCGTTGCGCGCGAGATAACGCTCGATCGCGGAAATATCCTCAAACCGTTCGCGCCAGATGTTTCTGGTGATCAGCTTGGGAGGGATCCTCTCTTGCTTGAGGAGTTCCGGATGTACCCGCGTCACCAGGCATTCTTCATAATGGGAGCGATTGAAGATGCCGATATGGCCGCGCGCCGGCAGCGCGATCATGTGACGCCACATGAAATCATGATTAAGCTCATGCGCCGTCGGCTGCTTGAACGAATGAACCTCACAGCCCTGCGGATTGACGCCGTCGAAGATGGCCTTGATGGCGCTGTCCTTGCCGGCCGCATCCATTCCCTGAAAAATCAGCAGCAGCGCCCAGCGATCCTGTGCGTAAAGCTTTTCCTGAAAGTCCTTCAGCCGTCTCCGGTTGGCTTCGAGGATCTCTTCACCCTTGTCCTTATCGAGGCCGCCCTTCTCATCGGTCTTGTACGCCTTGAGATGAAATGTGCCGGAGCCGTCGAAACGGAACGGCGCGACAAAGGGCTTTAGTTGGGCATCAAGGGACTGCGAGGGCTTCTTGCTCATGGCAGATCTCCCCGTCGCTTAAGCATTCATCTGCGCTTCGACAAACGCCGTGACAAAGCGCGGCATCGCGGAAGTGAGATCGCTTAACTCGCGCACCAAATGGATCGCGGAAAGCTCGGGCTGGTGTTGCGTTGCAAGATTGGCTTCGATCCTGGCGCGCAGCGCTTCGCCTGAACTATCGACATCCAGGAGCCGGATCATCGCAATGGCGCTACCGGAGACGATGCAGTCCCAATGCGCACTGGCGCGATAATCCGCAGGCGTGAGGCCCGTCTCCTCCCCGACTTCCCGGGCGACGCTGCCTGCCATATCGACTGCGCCATCGCTGAGATCGTCGAGATCGGGCGTCCCCGACGGAAAATAGATGCGGCCGGCATTCGCCGTGTGCGGGCCCATTTCACCCATGATGAATGCGCCATCGGAACAGCGCAGCGCGCCCATACCAAAGCCGTTGAACACCGCCTGGTCCGGAAAGCCCCAGTCGCGCCAGGCCAGGAAACTTGCGAAATCGGCCTCGAAATAAGCGGCGCTGAAACAGCCATCGGCAAATACCGGATCGCGCGCCAAGAGAATGCGGCCGTTCCAGATCGGCTTCTCGCGCTTTTTCGCCGCAAAATGCACGTCGATATCGGCGCGCCGCGCGTCGGCGAACGGCCACGGTTGGGGGCGGAAACGCAAATCAAGCCTGGTGACGCGATGAATGACGGGCAGCGTCATGCCGTCTGACACAAGTTATTTGGCATTCATCCCCGTCGTCTTCTTGGCCTGGTCGACATATTTGTTGGTCCAGGTTTTCGTGACATCGATATTGGCCTTGGCGACCTCGGGCGAGCTCTCGCTGAACACCGCGAGCACCGCCTCCGCACCCTTGGGATCCATCTTGCCGCTTTCGGAAAACATCGGGATCGTGTTCTTGAGCGCGGCGAGATAAAGCTCCTTGTTCTTGCCGACGATTTCCGGCGGCATTTTGGCCATGATGTCTTCGGCCGAATGGGAATGAATCCAGGCCAGCGTGTTCAGCATGGCGCTGGCGAGGGCTTGCACGTCTTTCTCATGCGAATTGACCCAGGCGGTTGTCGAGTAGAGCGCGCCGCCCGGATATTCGCCGCCGAACACTTCAAGCGTATCCTTCTGCGTGCGCGTATCGGAGAGGATGCGCAAGTCCGGATGGCTGCCTTGCAGGACCGTAACCGACGGGTCGAGCATGACCGCGGCGTCGATCTGGCCCTGCTCCATCGCCGCCACCGCCGTGGCGCCGAGGCCGACGCCGATCACCGAGGCGCTTGCGGGATCGAGGCCGTTCTTCTTCAGGAGATATTTGAGGAAGAAATCGGTCGATGAGCCCGGCGCGCTGACGCCGACTTTCTTGCCCGCCAGATCCTTGATCGATTTTATCTCGCCGGTGTGCGAGGGGGAGACCACCAGCACAAGACCGGGATAGCGGTCGTAAACGACAAACGCCTGCAATTCCTGCTTCTTGGCGGCGAGATTGACGCAATGGTCGAAATAGCCCGAGACGACGTCGGCGCTGCCGCCGAGCACGGCCCTGAGCGCATCCGAGCCGCCTTTCAGATCCACCAACTCGACCGCAAGGCCGGCCTTTTCGAATTCGCCGAGTTGTTTCGCGAGCACGGTCGGCAGATAGCACAGGCAGGCACCGCCCCCGACCGCAACCGTGATCTTGCTTTGCGCCGCGGCGAGACCGGAGGTCAGAAACAGCGCCAACAGCGCCGACGCAAGCCTGCCAAAACTCGTCTTCATGGAATCCTCCGAACCCTTGTTGTTCAGCGCACGATAGAGCAGCGCATGCCGCTTGAGAAGGTCCCTCCTCGTCATTGCGAGCGAAGCGAAGCAAATCCATGCTTCCGTTCCGCCGCGATAAAGCTGGATTGCTTCGCGGAGCCTGTCATCGGGCGCGCATTCGCGCGACCCGTTGGCTCGCAATGACGGAACTAATTTTGTGCCGCATCCGGCCGCCACACCAGAAGCCGCCGCTCGACGACCGTCACCGCCATATCGATCAAAATGACAAACGCTGACAGCACGAACATGCCGGCAAAGACACCGGCGACGTCGAACACGCCTTCGGCCTGCTGGATCAGGTAACCGAGCCCCGCGGCAGAGCCAAGATATTCGCCGACCACCGCGCCGACCACCGCAAAACCGACCGAGGTATGCAGCGAAGAAAACATCCACGACAGCGCCGAGGGCCAATAGACATGCCGCATCAATTGCCGCTCGTTCATGCCGAGCATGCGGCCATTGGCAAGCACAGTCGCGCTGACCTCGCGGACGCCCTGATAGACGTTGAAGAACACGATAAAAAACACCAAGGTGACGCCGAGCGCGACCTTCGACCAGATCCCGAGCCCGAGCCACAATGTGAAGATCGGCGCCAGCACGACCCGCGGCAGCGCATTGAGCATCTTCACATAGGGGTCGAATATCGCGGCGACCAGCGGCTGACGCGCGAACCAGAAGCCGATCACGACGCCGCCCAGCGAGCCGATCGCGAATGCCAGGATCGATTCCCACAGCGTGATCAAAAGATGCTTCCAGATCACGCCGGTTCGAAACCAGTCGAAAATCTGACTGCCGACATCGACCGGATTGGAAAAGAAAAATGGCGGTAGCCACGTGTGTCCGAAGATCGGCACGCTGGCAAACAACTGCCATAGCCCCAGCGCAATCACGGCGACCAGAAGCTGGCAAAGAAGCAAACCGGCCCGGCTCATCACGCAGCCCCCGGCGCTTGCGTGGATTGCGCGTAGCCTTTCATCACTTCGTCCTTGAGCACGCTCCAGATTTGGCGATGCAGCGCGTGAAAATCCTTCTCCATGCGCACTTCCAAGATATCGCGCGGCCGCGGAAGTGTTACCCGCCAGTCGCCGATGATGCGCGCGGCCGGCCCCGCCGACATGATCACGACACGGTCGGCAAGCGCGATCGCCTCTTCAAGATCGTGGGTGACGAACAGCACCGCCTTGCGGTCGGCGTTCCACAATTCCAGCAAGAGATTGCCCATGATCTGTCTCGTCTGGGCATCGAGCGGCCCGAACGGCTCGTCCATCAACAGGATTTTGGGATCGCGGATCAAGACCTGCGCCAGCCCAACGCGCTTGCGCTGGCCGCCCGAGAGCATGTGCGGATAGCGGCCGCCGAACGCCCCAAGCCCCACCGAATTCAGCCAGCCCTGCGCGCGCTCCAACGCCTCCGCGCGCGGCACGCCTGTGATCTCGAGCCCGATGGCGACGTTGTCGAGCGCGGTCTTCCAGGGAAACAGCGCGTCGGCCTGGAAGAGATAGCCGGCGTCCCGATTGAGGCCTGTGAGCGGCCCATCGAAAATCCGCACCTCGCCCGCAGCCGGTTTGAGCAGGCCGGCGGCGACATTGAGCAGGGTCGATTTTCCGCAACCTGTGGGCCCGACAATGGCGACGAACTCGCCATGTTCTACCGCAAGCCTGGCCTTTTCGACCGCGGTGTAGACGCGGCCATCGGCGAGGCGAAACGCCACCGTCGCGTCGTCAAGCGCGACCGCCGTCGGCTTTGCCATTTCCACCCCATTCCCCTCCAAGTCTTGGATGATGCATTAGCGCTTGCGAAGGATTAGTTCAACGCGGTGCAGCGACGTGGTAGTTGATCTCTTTACCCTCTCCCTCCAGGGGAGGGTAAGAGCCGCAAGCACGAGGCCGGACTGTATGCCAACCCCGCCACTGATCGCATTTGCGCATGTCGGCAAAAGCTTCGACGACGGCCGCGTGCGGGCCGTGGACAACGTGTCGCTCGAGGTCGCCGCGGGCGAATTTTTAGCCATCGTCGGCGGCTCCGGCTCGGGCAAGACCACGCTGTTACGGCTGGCGAACCGGCTGATCGAGGCCGACAACGGCCACATCTGGATCGAAGGCTGCGACGTGCGCGCGGTCGATCCGGTCTCGTTGCGCCGCCGCATCGGCTACGTATTCCAGAGCGGCGGTTTGTTTCCGCATTTCAGCGTTGCCGGCAATATCGGTATCACGCCGAAACTCCAGGGCGTACCGGCGGAGGAGATTTCCGCGCGGGTGGATGAACTGCTCGAGCTGGTGCGGCTCGATCGCGCGCTTTACCGCGAACGCTTTCCCCATGAGCTGTCGGGCGGCCAGCGCCAGCGCGTCGGCGTCGCCCGGGCGCTGGCGGCGCGGCCGAAAATCGTGCTGATGGACGAGCCGTTCGGCGCGCTCGATCCCTTGACCCGCGACGCGCTCGGCGACGACTATCGCGCCTTGCATGACAAGCTCGGATTGACCACGGTCATGATCACCCACGACATGACCGAGGCCATTTTGCTGGCCGACCGCGTTGCGGTGATGGGCTCGGGGCGGCTTTTGGCGCAGGGCACGCCGGCGGAGCTTTCGCGCAGTGGCGACGCTTATGTCGGTGAACTCCTGCGCACGCCGCGCCGGCAGGCGGAGCGGCTCAACGTGCTGCTGCCGCGGGATGGTGCGGCATGAACCTTTTCACCGATCCGCGCTGGAGCGAGGCGTTATCGCATCTCACCGATTATCTCGGCAACCATGTGCGCGTCAGCGTCGCGGCACTTGCGCTGGGACTTTTGGTCAGCCTGCCGCTTGCTGTTTTCGCGCGCAATCATCCTCTGATGCGCGGCGCGCTGCTCGGGCTCGCCTCAATCGTGCAGACGGTGCCGGGGCTGGCGCTACTCGCCCTGTTCTATCCGCTGCTGCTCGCGCTGGCGGCAGTGGCGCTTGTCTGGTTCGGATTTGGCTTTTCGGCGTTCGGATTCCTCCCCGCGGTACTGGCGCTGGCGCTCTATTCGATGCTGCCGGTGCTGCGCAACACCATCACCGGCCTTGCCGGCGTCGATGCCGCGATCCTGGAAGCCGCTCAGGGCGTCGGCATGACACAGCGTCAGTCTTTGTTCATGGTCGAGTTGCCGCTGGCGCTGCCGGTGATCATGGCGGGCATCCGCACATCGGCGGTCTGGGTGATCGGCACCGCGACACTGTCGACGCCGATCGGCCAGACGAGCTTGGGCAACTACATCTTTGCCGGCTTGCAAACCCAGAACTGGGTGTTCGTGCTGTTCGGCTGCCTCGCCGCCGCGGTGCTGGCGCTCGCGGTCGATCAGTTGCTGGCCTTGATCGAGACCGGGATTCGCAACCGCAGCCGACTGCGCGCGGGGCTCGGCGGCATCGGCATCGCGGCGCTGGTTGCGGCAACGCTGGTACCCTCGCTGGCGCGCCCGCCATCCGGCTACGTCGTCGGCGCCAAGACCTTTGCAGAGCAATATGTGCTGTCGGCGCTGATGACGGAGCGGCTGCGGGCGTCGGGCCTCACCGCCACCACGCGCGAGGGCCTCGGCTCCAGCGTGATTTTCGGTGCGCTCACGTCCAACGACATCGACGTCTATGTCGATTATTCCGGCACGCTGTGGGCCAACCAGCTCCACCGCACCGACATCAAACCGCGCCAGGAGTTGCTGGCCGAATTGAAAACGACGCTGGCGCAGCAAAATGTCACGCTATCAGGCGAACTCGGATTCGAAAACGCCTACGCGCTGGTGATGCCGCGCAAGCGCGCCGAGGAGCTTGGGATTCGTTCCATCGCCGATCTCGCCGCGCAAGCGGCGAATATGTCGATTGCCGGCGATTACGAATTCTTCTCGCGGCCGGAATGGGCTGGATTGCGCAACGCCTATGGTTTGTCGTTTCACGCACAGCGGCAGATGCAGCCGGATTTCATGTATGCCGCGGTGGCCTCCGGCGAAGTCGACGTGATCGCGGGCTATACCAGCGACGGGCTGATTGCAAAATATGATCTGGTCGTGCTGGACGATCCCAAACACGCGATCCCGCCCTACGACGCGATTGTCTTGATCTCGCCGAAGCGCGCCGGCGATCAGGCCTTGCGTGCCGCGCTGCAACCCCTGCTCGGCAAGATCGATATCGCGACGATGCGCGAGGCTAACTTGCGCGCCGCCGG